>NZ_BAAADJ010000063.1 GCF_039522365.1 Bacillus carboniphilus
ACTTGGGGTGGCTGGCAAGTCTTTTTTTATGTACCTAACAAAATAAGTGCAGGTCTCTGCATTTTTCCTTTGCAAAGCTCTGCACTTTTATTTTGCAATAAACAACAAACCAGTTTCCCTATTTAAATATGTCTTATGAATAGTACCATCCTCAAAATATGTAACAATTAGTCTTTCATTGCCAATGAAATAATCAATAAATATATCATTTATTCCATCAAAGGTTGTCCCTACTTGCCCAATCTTACTTCCAACTGGGACAAACTGTTTAAATTCATCTGGTTCAAATAATTTAGTATGCTTTCCAATTTCTATTGGAGTTAATTTTGCCGAAGTTTGAAAAACCAATTCTAAATTCTCTTTCTCTTTTTCTATATTGACTAGTTCCTTTTCACTTTTAGATAGATTCACTGAATTATTTTTAATCCCACTTTTTTCTGGGTCACATGCATTTAAAATAATTACCAAACAAATAAAAGACAGAAGAACATATACTTTTTTCATTAGTCACCTCTCCCTATTTAACTTTAACATATTATTCCAATTTCACGGTGACTATTAGAGCAAAAATGAAAGTCACCTGAATTGGTGACCTATATATAACAACCCTTATTGAACTATTCTGTCTGTTACTTAAAGAAGAAAAATGACTAACGGACAATAATCGAACTAAACTTTTGCACCCTTTGAACTAGGATTAGTTATAAGATAAATAATCTAATAATAATTTTCGTGCTTTTTCATTGATCATATACTCTTCATATAATGATGGATAATCTGCTAACTTATCTTCAAATAATTGATATTGTTGAAAAATATCGAAGAAGGACAAATGAAGCCAGTCAATTTGTCCTTGAGGAATTTTGTTTGGAATTCCTTTCAAGACATAGCTTAGACATCCAGCAATGTTCATCCAATAAGTGTTCAAATCAGCAGTTAAAGTAGAATCTTCCGAAAGTTCATTTTTGAATCCTTTTGTATTTTGTAAGTATCGCCATAGGGAAAGGGCTTTTCTAAGCTTTCTTTTATCTCATTCAACTCATCAAAAATACGTTCTTTATCTATTTTAAACACCACCAAAAGATTACATATCGATTTTACCAGTCTTTGTTCCACTATACTGCCCCATTAGCATTCTTGTAGATCACTAATTTTCAACTTTGATAAAAAAAGAGTTCCCCAGTAATATGAGAATAGACACCACTCTAATACTCGAATTACAAGGAGGAAGCTCTACTATGAAGTTTAAGATGCAAGAGAAACAAAATCAACTAATTGAAAGAATTTCTGACCAACACCTTATTGTCGGGGTAGATATAGCACAACAAGTTCACGTTGCACGAGCTGTCAATTACCGCGGAATTGTTGTTGGAGATCCAATCACATTTGAAAACAACGAAGAAGGATTTACTAGATTGCTAAACTGGATTAATGAATTAAAAGCTACCAAGAGATTAAACACCGAAATCGTTGGTATGGAGCCAACAGGGCATTATTGGTTGAGTTTATCCAAATGGCTATACAATCAGTATGTTGATGTAGTAACTGTTAATCCACACCTTGTAAAAAGGAATAAGGAAAATAGAGATAATACACAATCAAAAAGTGATAAGAAAGACGCTCTCGTTATCGCTGATATGGTGAAGAATGGCTATTATTCATATATTCGCCCTACATCCGAGGCTTTTGAAGAGTTAAGGGTATTAAATGCAAATCGTGATGTTATTGTGAAGCGTCTTGTCAGTACTGAAAATCAAATTCATCTTTGGGTTGATATTGTCTTTCCAGAACTTAGACAAGTCTTTAAAGATGTAACGTGTAAAGGAGCTATTGCCACACTTCGGTTATTTCCCACACCATTGGAACTACAGTCCTTGGAAGTCCAGTATATAGTAGACAGTTGGAAATCATTGATGAAGAGACAACCTGGTTTAAAGAAGGCCAAACTGCTGATTCAATTAGCTAAGAACTCTATAGGTACTACCTTAGCCATTGATGCATATAAACTTCATTTAGAGGTATTACTGGATGAATTGGACCTAGCGACAGCACAACTCGAAAGAGTAGAAAAGGATATAAAGGCAGCACTTAATAAGATTTCTTATACAGATCATCTACTAGGCATTAAGGGGTTAACTGAAATAACATTAGGCGGTATTTTGGGTGAAACTGGCGAATTAAGTAACTTTGCACATGGTAATTCCCTACTCAGACACGCAGGTTTACATCTAGTGGAAGCTAGTTCAGGAAAATGGAAAGGGCAAATTGTCCTCTCTAAACGGGGGCGATCTAGATTACGGAGATTTTTATTTTTAGCGACAATGAGCCTTGTAGCCAATAACCCTGAGTTTAAAGAACTGCACTATTATAATGTTCATATAAAAAAGATGAAAAAAATGAAATCTATCATGAAACTAATAGGAAAGCTTGCAAGAATTATTGTAGGTATCGCTCGTCGTAATGAAGCCTATTGTCCAGAGAAAGTCCAGTCATTGCCACCTTTAGCAGCATAATAAATTCTAAATATAACGTTTAAATAGTTTAATATTTTTATAAATGTTGGCTTATTCGTAGGACCTCAAAGAAAGCACGGAGTACTGGGATACTTAAACAAAAGGGCACAGACCCATTCCGTTAGCATAACCGGCCTCCACCCCTTGGATAGGCATGACGAAGGAATGAGAGGGCATTGACCCGTTGAGACATGGGAGGGAAAGCCTCCAGGGGCGGCGTGGAGAATGCGTGCAGTATATGGAAATAAGTGGAGTTAAGGTCTACTCCTCTATTCCCGCATGCCTTCATGTAGCCTAATTTACAATAATCATTCTATACATCCGTTAATGTTCTTACATGTGGATTTGAAATCCTGCGAATAAGCGAGCATTTAAGAGTAAATTGAATTAAACTGAGGGAGTTTAAGTGCATATCCTCACAAACTCTAACGAACCCCACCATTATTTAACTTGCTATTACTCTGGATTTCAAATTCATTCCAACTAATATAATTGATATAATTATGGCGACTATGCTAGAGATGAAAAATCCAATTGCATATGATGGGATACTCTCTTCTGGTACTCTATCATTTATTTCGAAAGCTAAGAAGTGTACTCCAATACCATCTCCATCGACATTTGCTCCAAGAGCTCTTAATTCTAACCCTTTATTAAAAAATAAAATTGCCAATAAAATCAAAACAACTGCAATTACCCAACGACTATTTATATTCATTTTTCTTCCCTTCTTACAATCACCATTTTTATCCATTAAACCCACTACCCCAATTAAACATTACTTGATCTGTTAATGAAAAAGACTGTTCTTCTTGAACACTTGCACCTATTAAATGTATTTACTTTAATTCTTCTTCAAGGAAAGAAATGGCTTCATTTATGTCATTAGTTTCTAGTCCCACTTTTACTGATTTTGCACTTGTATATTTAAGAATACTTACAAAGGGTGTATCGTTGATTTCTGTCAGATTTGTCTTTAGTTTTTTTCTTAAAAATTCATATTTACTAATATTTATTATGTCGCCAATAATTCTTTCATCATTCTCTTCTTCAAATTTTGTAAACTGTTTAACGATATTTACATTACCCTCGACATCGTAATTTCATATCTAGGTGGATAGAGAAACTCCGAGTAGAAAAAACTTATAGTTTTATAACCAGCAAATAAAAATGCAAAAAGACCAACAATAATAAGTTTTTTTCTGATATTTTTCATTGAAACACCTCTTGCCTTATCCGGTCAAACTGCTCAGTTAGTTCAAAAAGGAATTCAACATAAAATGGATCGAATCCCCCTGGATAAACTCTAGCAGTCAGCTAAAAAATTCTAAAGTTCTTTAAACTTGCTTTGAACCTTTACAATTACGTAGTGTTTACCCCACATTTCTGTAGTAACCACTAAACGTTCCTCACCTTTTTCAAAAAATAGACCAGCACCATCTTTTTCTTTGAAATCCCAGCCCTTTGCACCAATCAAATGCTTAATGTTTTCATCTGCTATTGAAATGCCCTTATTTTCAGTTTTTGTGATATACCAAATCGTATCTTCTTCTACTGCGATTTCTACTATCTTGCTCTCTGTTTCTTCCAGCCTTTCTATTGCTTCCTTTGTTGTTAAATTTCCTATTGGAAGTGGAGGATAATATGATTTTTTCACAAAAATAAATCCAGCAATAATAACAATTAGAATAACGAATGAAATAAATCCAACCCTTCTCAATTAACTGCCCCCTCGGATTTGTACAGGATATTGTATAAAATTTTTATGCTACTCTTCTGTACCGTTACTTTAATAAAGTTCAACATAAAGAAACGATAATCCTTCATGGATTATCGCTCCCTTTAGTGGAATAGGCGGTTCTCCCGGAACAGGGTAAGTAATACGAATGCCTTTAGAGCTTGGATGGAGTCCACCAACTGACACTAGAATTCCAGATTTCTTCAGTTCTTCATTGTATTTCTTCATCGCAGCAAACATCCGCTCCATTTGCTCCTTTGGTATTGTTCCAGCTTAAGAATCCTTTGAAGCCTTCACAACCATCATAAATTTCATTGTAACTCCTCCTATGTACTTGCTACGCTTACCGTTAGTGGAACAGTACAATAAAATAACTTTCACTCCTATATATTGAGACAATTCATTAGTAGTTTTAACCACCTTAGTATAACCATGTCCAAGGTTAATTCTGCAAAAAAGGTGGTTAATCTTCCCTAGACCAACGCACCCTTTAATAGATGAAACCATCACCTTGAACTATTCTGGAAAATCCCACGCTGGATTCCAAACCACTTCCCACAAATGACTATCTGGGTCTTGAAAATATCCAGAGTATCCACCCCAAAAGGTATCATGTGCGGGAACTGTGATAACTGCACCAGCCCTCTCTGCCTGATCCATTACGATATCAACCTCTTCTTTACTACCAACATTATGACCAATCGTAAATTCAGTTGGGCTTACTGCTGTTTGGTTTATGCTTGTGTCATGAGCTATATCTTTTCGCTCCCAGATTGCAAGTCTTAATCCAGGTTGTAAATCAAAAAAAGCAACAGCACCATGTTCAAATTCCTTGCCTACTATACCCTGTGTAGGAAGTCCAAGTCCATCCTGATAGAATTCCAATGACCTTTCTAAATCATCTACTCCCAAAGTAATTACTGAAATTCGTGGTTTCATATTTAATCCTCCTAATAATTTTGCTCCTTACACTAAATCATCCAATATTAAAGGCATGTTTCCGTTTGTTAAAGAGAGTGACAGGATTGAATTTAATAAAAAGACTATTCCACAGGCAGTTTTGTATTTACTTCATAGAGTTGATCGAATTCCCAATAACGCCCCACGGCTCCATCTCCAAATCTTTGTATATCTTTACAATAACCAATCTCATATATAACCTCATTATTGTGTTTAAAATGTAATTCATAGTCTGGTAATGCCCAGTCGATGTGAGCTGTCGAATGGGTCTTTGCATTGTCTAATTCGTTTATAAGTCCTTCTATCAATTCTTTATCATCAATCGTTGTGATCAGCTCTTCACCATTCCATTCATAAACTTCAATACTTGTAACTTCGTCGTTTAAATCCAAGTTCTTATTTTGTAATTCCTGACTATTATTTTGGCATCCCATTACAATGAGAGATAAGAAAAGGATTACAGGTAATAGTTTTATTTTCAGCAAAAAAGCACCCCTTTACAAAACTGATGGAAATATTTAAAAATATATTCAAGTGTTATTCCAAATCCCTTCTCCATCTAGAAACACTTCAACATACAAATCAATTATCCTTCAATAAATAAAAGAACAAAAAAAGGCGTCCCCCTTATTTGGAACGCTTATTTGTTTTCATTCAGATTTTTTCCAGCCGTATTTCTTTCATTTATATTATATTAGGATTCTTTCTCATCTGTCAGTATTCTAAAAGCTCCGATGATAAGCACCAAAAAGAATAACACTGGGGCAAGTTTTAGAATTCCTTTTTCTATGAAAAAACTAATAATGACGAAAGGAAGACCAATCATCGTATATAGAGACATGAATTTAGTATAACGAATCACTCTACTAGATAACTGTGGTTCTTCCTCATACATCCATCTCTTACCAAATAGGAGACTTTCTTCGGGATATAAATAAGTCCAAAATAACACAGCATATAGCGGAATTAAAAAAATGATGGTTATTATGATGTCGGCCAAAAAATCCCCCCTGAAAAATCTATTATCAAAGTGAAACTTGAGTATTAGGTTTACTTTCAACAACCTGGTTCTTCTCTTTAATTATAATAACGCCAATCAGTCCAACCAAAGAGAAGACAACGGGCGTAATGAAACCAAAGTAATATCCTTCCGCAATACTTCCCGACACAGACTGAAAATGGTCCAATAAATACCCAAAAATACCTGGTAGTAATACAGCACTTAGAAAGCCTCCTGTATTGGCAAAACCAGAGACAAAACCAGATTCTGTTTTAGGAAAAGTTAGACGAACGAGTGCAAACGTTAAGGAATTGGAGCCGAATCCAAAACCAATGATAAAAAATAATAGAACGAATAGGAAAAATGGTGGGTGCTCCTGAAATAATAAAAAGGTGAACCAACATAGCAAAATAATGATATGAAACACGATATAAGGTCGTTTAATCATGTCTAATCTACTGGATATCCAACCAATTAGGGGAGCACCGATAAGAGCACCTATGAGGCTAACCATAATGAGCTGACTGGCATGTAAACGTGTTAGGCCGTAAATATTCATTCCATATGGGACGGCCCACGAACCAATGAAACCTATATATCCTCCTACAATCCCGAAGTGACATAAGAATAATCCCCATGCCTGTCGACTAGAAAAAATCCTCTTCAGTAGGACGCCAAATTTTTCACGATGTTGATTCGTTTTCACGATTACCGGCTGATTTGTTTTTTTAACGAGTATTAAGTAAAGAAGGACCCCACAAACACATAGAAGGCATCCTGCTGAAAAAAAGGCTGCTCTCCATCCTAGTAAGACAATCATGGCTGAGAAAGGAACCGTTGCCAGAAGGAAACCAAGGCTTCCGGTCATTCCAGCTACACCAATCAATCGAGTAAATTCCTTTGCATTAAACCATTGACTTAATATTAACACTAAATTAACCCAAATGGTCGCATCGCCTATCCCTGTTAGCATTCTAGCAAAAAACAGGATAGATTCATGGTTACCTAGACTATACATGATGGTGCCGAAGCCCGTTAAGATGGAACCTATAATGAGAAAGAAGTTAGGTCCATAACGGTCCGCTAAAATCCCCATTGGAATTTGTAAACATGTGTATACAAAAAATTGAATACTTGTTACTAACCCTATCGTTGATGCTGTTACCTGAAAGTCTCTCATCAATTGGTCTGTAATTAGACCTGGAGCAGTTCGCTGGCTTGCCATAATAAGATACGTAAACAGAACGGAAGTAAATACAACCCATCTGAATTTGCTGTTGTGTTTATCCAATATATTTACCCCTATTAGCTTTTTAGTCTATGTATATGATTTCTTTTCATAAAATAAGGATGTACTACTAAAAAAGGATTGCCCAAAAAGGCAATCCCATTTCTACCGTTTCCGCTTCTTAGAAGGATCCTCGATCACTTTGCTCTTTTTACTCACTTTCTCCAAACTTACTTGCACATGTACCTTGTTATCATCCGCATGTTCAACACTTAGTACTTTTGCTTTTCTACCTTTAATTTTCAAATCGTCACCAACAGCTGGAACTGTGTTGCGCACTTGATTTAAAACCATATCTTTATTTTCATAAAAATACACAAACATATGGCCTCACCTTTTCTCATGGTATGTGCTATAAATATGAGAATTCGCCATCATTTAGACCGCATAAAAAAAGACTACGAGAAAAAATTCTCGCAGTCTATTTCGATGACACCTTACTTTTGGCTGGAGCTTGATGGATTGCCTGCCCCTTTATCGCTTCTACCGCTTCTAACAAGGCTTCGTTCATGCTTGGGTGTGGATACGATGGGAATAACAAGTCTTCGTCTCTTGCTACCATTTCTAGAGCATTAACACCCGTAGAGATTAACTCTACTGCCCCTTCACCAATCATATGAAAGCCCAAAATGCGGTCTGTTTTTCTTTCCTTAATGACTTTTACAAAGCCATCCTTCTGACCTTTTAAACTAGCAAATCCATTTCCTGCTAAAGAGAACTGGCCCGCTTCATAGGATAAACCTTGCTTGTTTACTTCTTCTTCCGTTAGTCCCACCGTTGCAATTGGTGGTTGCGAGTGAATCACGGTTGGCATATAGTGTTCATCCCATTCGGAAGGCTGACCAGCAATCACTTCTGCAGCAACTTTCCCTTGACGGATTGCTTTAACCGCAAGCTGTTTTCCACCCGTTACATCCCCAATGGCATAGATGTTCCCAATAGAAGTTTGACATTGTGCATTCACTGTAATAAATCCGGAATCATCCATCTGCATCCCTAAGCGATCAATACCAAGTTCACCTACGTTTGCTTCGTAGTTAGCATTACTATAAAAATACTCACTACTTAAGTTTTGAAGGTCCCCTTTGTTATCTAATACTTCCACATGAACCTCTGGACCATTCTCTTCAACTTTTTCAATGTGACCGGCTATTAACTTTATCTTCTTTTTCTTACACTGTCTTTTTAGTTCTTTTATAATGGCTTCATCTAAATAAGCTAAGTCTTCATCATTCAAGACACAAGTGACCATACTGCCCAATGCCGCATACGAAATGGCCACTTCTAGCGCAATATAATCTCCACCATCCACAATCAGAGATGCCGGGATTTCTTTTAAACTATAGACTGTTCTTTCGTTTACAATTTGGGTGTTTCCCTTAAAATGAGGGACAACACAACTCCCCGTCGCAATTATGGCTTGATTGAATCGATAGACATCAAACTGATGGCCATTTTCTACACCAATTCGATCATCGGATAAGAAGGAAGCACTCCCTTCTAATCTTTCAATCTTGTTCGCTTTACAGAGTGCCTCTACCCCTGTTCTTAGCTGGGAAATGACTTGATCTTTGTAGGTTTGCAGCTGACCAAAGTCCAAGTCTGGCTTCTCTACATGAAAGCCCAACTTATTCAGATGAGGAAACAGTTGACTCTGCTTGGCTGCTTCTGCAAACACTTTCGATGGAATACAGCCTTCATTTAAACAAGCTCCACCCACATGTTTCTTTTCAATCAGAGTAACTTCCTTTCCTAATTGAGCCGCACGAATCGCTGCAGAATATCCACCAGGACCTCCTCCAATGATGACGACATCTCGATCCATTGCTAATTCTCCAACAACCATTTAGACCAACTCCACTAGTAAAAGACTTGGATTTTCTAATAATTCAGCTAATCGATTAGTAAAAGCAACGGCTGTCGCGCCATCTGCCACTCGATGGTCAAATGACATGGAAACGTTCATAACAGAACCGATTACGATTTCCCCGTTTTTAACAATCGGTCTTTCTTTTGTTTTATGGAAAGCCAACAGGGCTGTTTCTGGATAATTGATAATTGGGGTTGCCCCGATACTTCCTAATGGACCCACATTTGAAATTGTAAAAGTACTGCCTTGAATATCACGAGCTGTTAATTTGTTTTCCGTTGCTTTTTTCGTGTATTCTTTCATTTCGTTATGAATCGTAATGAGGGATTTTCTCTCAACATGATGAATCACTGGGACAATAAGGCCTTCTTTTGTGTCTGCTGCAAGGCCGATATTGTAATAATTTTTGAGACGTATTTCTTCTTTTTCCTCGTCTAAAGTTGCGTTAAAAACCGGAAAATCTTTTAACGTAAGCTGCACTGCTTTTACAAAGAAAGCGGCCAATGAAATGTTTTTCCCCGCCGCTTTTAATTGGCTACGGACTTTGATTAACTCAGTGATCTCTAATTCTTCGAAGTGAGTGACATGTGGGATCGTATAGAGAGATTGACTCATTTTCTTTGCAATCTGTTTTCTTCGTCCCTTAAATGGGATGATGGTTTCTTCAGCTTGCGGTTGTTCATACGTTCTAGTTGGGAGCTCTACTACTTTTTCTTCAACTGCCACCGCAGCCTCATCGTTAGAGTTTAAGGACTCGATAAAACGATAAACATCTTCATCTGTTACCCTACCTGCAGGTCCGGTCCCTTTTACTTGTTCAATATCAATTCCGTTTTCCCTCGCAATTTTTCTTGTATAAGGCGCTGCTAAAACGGCTCGACTCTGACTTGGTTGATATGTAGTCGTTATTTCTTTTGTAACCGTCTGCTTTTTTTCATCAGATGCAATGGTTTTTGTTTCTTCTTTTACCTGCTTAGCACTGTTAGAACCTTTTGCTTCTATTAAAAGTAAAGTAGTTCCTACCGTTACTGTTGAGCCGGTGTCAATGACGATTTCTTTAACGACACCGTCTGCAGGACACGGAAGTTCCGCTGTCATTTTATCTGTTTGAACCTCCACTAATGGTTGGTCACTTTTAACTTGGTCACCTGGTTTTACAAAGTAATGCAGTACCTCTGCTTCTGTCATTCCTTCTCCAATATCGTGAAGCTTAACTTCAAGCATGAAATCACCTCTTTTCTAGAATTGAGCCGCATCTATAATGGCTTTCATCACTCGTTTTGGTGTAGGTAAGTAATGGTCCTCTAGTGCCGCGAACGGTACAGGGACGTCAAATCCAGTTACTCTTTGAATAGGAGCCTTCAAGTATAAGAAAGATGTATCATTGATAATCGCCATCACATCATTGGATACGCCACCTGTGGCATGCGCCTCATGTACGATCACAACTCGACCGGTCTTTTGAACAGATTCTGCAATTGCCTCACGATCTAGTGGATATAGCGTACGTAGATCGATGACTTCACAGGAAATCCCCTGGGCTTCTGCTTCTTTGACAGCCTTCATACATACAGGGACCATCGCGCCCCAAGCTATAACCGTCACATCTTGACCTGGCTGAACCGTTTTGGCTTTTCCAATTTCAACCGTGTACTTTCCTTCTGGTACTTCTTCACGGCTAGAACGGTAGGAATGGAGAGCTTCCATAAATAAAACGGGATCTGGATCCTCAACACTCGCTATTAAAAGTCCCTTTGCATCATATGGATTGGATGGACAGACCACCTTGATTCCAGGCATATGCGTAAACAGGGATTCAACACTATCAGAGTGAATTTCAGGAGCACGAACACCAGCCCCATATGGAGCTCGAATGACCATTGGCACTGAATATTTGCCCATTGTTCTCATTCGAATACGCGTTGCATGCGTCATAATTTGCTCATAAGCCGGGTAAATAAAGCCTAAAAACTGAATTTCTGCTATAGGTAAATATCCATTGATCGCCATTCCGATGGACACACCAATAATACCTGACTCACTAAGGGGTGTATCGACAACTCGGTCTTCCCCGAACTCTTCTTGGAGACCATCTGTTGCACGGAATACCCCACCGTTTTTACCGACATCTTCCCCTAAAATGAGAACATTCTCCTTCTCATCTAGCATGGTTCTCATGGCATCTGTAATTGCTTGAATCATCGTTAACTTCTTCGTTTTCGTTGACGTTTCTACAGTCATGCTTTATTCACCTCTTAGCGTCTGAAGGTATTGTTCTTTTTGATCTTGAATCGTCCAGGTTGCCTTTTCAAATACATGGTCAAATAGGTCATTCACATCCGGCTTAGGGAAAGCTTCCATTTCTTTAACCGCATCTTCAATTTCTTGAGCCATTTCTTCTTTAACCTGATTCACCCATTCTTCGTCCCAGAGATCATGGTTTTTCATGTATCTTTCAAGTCTTAAAATCGGATCAATTTCTTCTCTTTTTTGATTACTTTCTTCTTGGTTCCGATATTTTGTAGGATCATCAGCTGTCGTATGAGCACCAAATCTCCACGTAACGGCCTCAATTAACGTTGGCCCATCTCCATTACGTGCACGCTCAAAGGCTTTTTTCGTTTCAAAATAAACAGCAAAAATATCATTACCATCCACGCGGACACCTGGAATTCCATAAGCAACAGATTTCTGAGCAATCGTTTCCGAATTCATTTGCCTTTCAATTGGCACAGAAATGGCATAGCTATTGTTTTGATTAAATAAAACGACAGGTGCTTTAAATACACTGGCAAAGTTCAAGCCTTCATGGAAATCTCCCTCAGACGTTGCTCCATCACCGAAATAAACAATAGCAGCATTTTTGGTTCCTTTTCTCTTTTCCGCTAATGCAGCTCCCGTAGCATGTGGGATTTGGGTCGCAATCGGTACAGCTGGCGGGAAAATATGCTTTCCTTCCGGTGCTACACAACCTTCTACCCTTCCATTCCAATAAAGGAAGACACGAGGCATATTGTGCCCAAAAGTTAAGCTTGCCGCATGATCTCGGTAAGTTGGGAATAACCAGTCATTCTCTTCTAAAGAAAGTGCACTCCCTACTTGTGCTGCTTCTTGCCCTTCAAAGGGTGCATAGGTTCCAAGACGTCCTTGACGTTGTAAGCTAATCGCTTTTCTATCAAAGGTTCGAACGCGCGTTAAATGTTTATAAAAGGTTTGAACTAGTTCTTTTGTGATGAGTTTCCCATAAGATTCATCATTCAAATTTCCTTGTGTATCAACGTACTGAATAAGTGGAAATTGGTCTTTCATCGAATTCACCTCTTTTTAGATTAGTTACGAATATCCCATTTCGGTCTTTTGCTATGAGCAAACATACTATTTCTCTTTTTACGCGCTTCTAATCTTTCTTCGCAGAAGCGGTCTGCTGCTTTGTAGGTTGGTACTCCGTGTGATTCGGAATATTTATAGACTTGTAGTAAAGAAGAATAGATGGCTTCTGTTTTCTTTAAGACTCTTTCCTTGTTTGGCCCGTATAACTCATCTGCCACCTGAATAAGTCCACCGGCATTCACGATATAATCAGGTGCATACAGGATGCCCTTTTGTTGAAGAAGGTCTCCGTGTCTTTCAGCTAATAATTGATTGTTCGCTGAACCAGCGATAGCCTTCACTTTAAGAGCTTCGATCGTTTCATCGTTTAATATGCCACCTAATGCACACGGAACAAAAACATCTGCCGGAACACTATACAATTCATCAGCGGTAACCGCCTTCACTTGTCCGTTTAGGGTTGGAGCCTTCTCTAGTAAACTCTCAACTGCTTTTTCGTTAATATCGTAAACATATAAGTCACAGCCTTGTTCTAATAGGTGCTCAGCAACCTTCATCCCCACTTTTCCAAGTCCTTGGATAGAGTAGACTTTTCCTGAAAGATTCTTTGAGCCAAACGCTGCTTCATTCGTCGCCTGAATTCCATAGATGACACCAAGTGAAGTAGGAACAGAAGAATCCCCACTTCCACCATATGCCTCAGGAACGCCAACAATACAATTTGTTTCCTTAGCTGCATGAACAAAATCCTCTGGAGTCGTCCCCATATCCGTCCCTGTATAAAACCTTCCATTCAAGGAATCTACGAATTGACCAAAGGCTCGGAATAGTTCAGGAGATTTATCTTTTGAAGGGTCACCAATGATGACGGATTTTCCTCCTCCAAAATCAACATCTGCTGCTGCACATTTGTAAGTCATTCCCTTAGATAAACGAAGAACATCCTCTAATGCTTCATCAAAAGATGCATAAGGTCTCATTCTACAACCACCAAGAGCCGGACCTAGAGTTGTATCGTGAATGGCAATAATGGCTTTAAGGCCAGTAGACGGGTCATTACAAAGAACCACCTGTTCATGTTCATGTATGTGAGTAAACATATCCATGTTAAATCCCCCTTGAGTAAACGCTTACATTTTGTCCTATAAAATTTTGTTTACACTAATGAAGCTTGTATTTTATTTTGGATTTCCTCTTTCGGTAAGATATATTGGACAACTTCTCCCTCACCAATGATTCCTCTCTCATTAAAAGCTGTGACTTTCGTGACTACCTTATGCTTCTTATATTCAGTGAGCTCTGCTGTAACTCGGATGTTCGTGCCAGCCGCTGTTGGAGCCACATGCTTTACGGAAACAGCTCCTCCAATACCCTCTTCATGATCTTCTAAAAAGGGGAGAATGATTTGTCTAGCTGCCCATTCCATATGGTATACCATCGATACAGTTGAATAGGCTGGATGAACGACATTCCCCTCAAATTGCGCATACATGTCTGGTGTCACAACAGCTTCAATCGTTGCTGTCTGTCCAACTTTCATTCCTTCTTTCATGTTCCCATCCCCATATAAAAGAATTAAGTAATGAAGCGCTTTCAAAAATGAACAAAAAAAATAAAATAAGAATAATAGATTACTATTATTTCTATTTTATTGTAGGTAAGTTTTATGACGTATATTTAACGTTATCATATCATTACGTTATAAAAGTAGTCAATATTTTGAGTGAATTTTCGGACGCTTCGAATAACTTTAGGGACTTTGGTTATAGGAATGAGAGCCTTCTCCAACCCATAAAAAAATAGCCCTAGATTCCTCCAGAGCTGTCTTCTTATTATACGGATAAAATCGACCGGTCATTCGCCATCTGCTCTCCACGAATTCGTTGGAATTCATCGAGTAGGTCTTTTACAGTTAATGATTTCTTTTCTTCTTCATTGGCTTCGAAAATGATTTGTCCCTTATCCATCATGATGAGTCGGTTTCCTAGATCAATGGCCTGTTGCATATTGTGTGTCACCATTAGAGTCGTTAATTGGTGATCCGCAACAATCTCCTTTGTTAGCTTTGTAATGAGTTCCGCTCTAGAAGGATCTAGGGCGGCCGTATGTTCATCTAACAATAGAATATTCGGTTCTGTGAAGGTAGCCATGAGCAAGGATAATGCTTGGCGTTCTCCTCCTGATAATAATCCTACTTTCGCATTCAGCCGTGTCTCCAGGCCAAGGTTTAAACTCTTTAACACTTCAAGGAAAAGTTGGCGTCGCTCTTTCGTTACTGCCCTGCGTAACCCTCGTTTTTTATTTCGAGAATACGCCATTGCCAAATTCTCTTCAATGGTCATCGTAGGTGCAGTTCCAGCCATCGGGTCCTGAAAAACACGGCCTATAAGCTTTGACCGCTTATATTCAGGAAGATTCGTCACGTCTTGATCAGCAATCGTCACCGTACCAACATCTGGCTTAATCACACCAGAAATCACGTTCATAAGTGTTGATTTCCCAGCTCCATTACTACCGATAATCGTGACAAAATCTCCTTTTTTCAGGGAAAGATTGATGCGACTGAGTGCCACCTTTTCGTCTAAAGTACCCTCATTAAAAATCTTGTTAATCTCCTTTAGATGTAGCAACCCCGTCACCTTCTTTCATTTCGATATTCGCCAACATTTCATTGTGCCTTTTCAGTTTTCTACGTTTTTCTTTTTGCTTGTCAATTACCTTAGGTAGGATAAGCGCAAGTATTACAATCGTTGCGGTAATAAGCTTCATATCACTCGCATTTAGTATTTTGAATTGTAAAGCCCACCCGACTACCATTCGGTAAATGATAGCTCCACCTATAACTGCAAATGTTGTTCGAACAATCGATTTTGTACCAAAAATAGCTTCACCGATAATAACGGATGCAAGACCTGTAACAATCATCCCTACACCCATTGTGACATCTGCACTTCCTTGGTACTGGGCAATAAGGGCACCTGATAACGCTACAAAGGCATTCGATACTCCAAGACCTATAACAATTAAATAGTCTGTATTACCTGAAAAGCTTCTAATCATTCTTTGGTTATCCCCCGTTGCCCGAATAGCCAAACCAACTTCTGTTTTTAGAAGAATATCAGTAATGACTTTAACTAGAAGTGTAATGACTATCATGATGAAGATAACTCCATAATCTGTTGGGAGTATTTTCACTCCCATGGAACCAAAAATATTGTTAAAAAACGTGTTAATCCCGAGCGATGCCGCTAGATTTTCAACAGGTGTAAAAATTGTTTCAACATTTAACAAGGGAATGTTCGGTCTACTTGCTGTTGTCGAAGTAGTACCCATTACTCTAAGATTGATGGAATAAAGGGCTGTCATCATCAATATCCCGGAAAGTAACGGGTTAATTCCCCCTTTGGTATGCAGGACCCCTGTAATACTACCTGCAACAAAACCTAAAATAATGGCGGCTCCTGTTGCGAATACTGGATTATATCCAAGAGTTATTAACGTTGCTGCAGTTGCAGCACCCGTTACGAAGCTTCCATCTACTGTTAAATCTGGGAAGTCTAGGATTCGGAAAGAAAGGTACACACCTAATGCCATAATGGCATAGATCACTCCAACCTCTACCGATCCAAAAGTGGCCGAAAACATGTGATCAACTCCTAATTATTCTAGGTATTCTGCGATGTCGTCCCATTCAGACTTTAGTTCTACACCTTGTTCTTCTGCTGCTTTCTTATTAAGAACAAGTTTAAGGTTCTGCGGTACTTGAACAGGAATATCTGCTGGACTCTTACCATTATTAAGGATGTCGACTGCCATTAAACCAGCTTCGTAACCAATATCATAATAATCAAAGCCATATGCACCGAATGCCCCACGTTCAACAGAATCAAATTCTCCTGCTAACATAGGAATATCTCTTTCATTTGCAACAGATACAACACTTTCTAAAGCAGAAACAACTGTGTTATCCGTAATGATATAGAACGCGTCAATTTTTCCAACAAGTGATTCAGCGGCCTGCTTAACTTCTGATGAATTGCTCACTGTAGCTTCTACTGCTTCTAAGCCAAGCTCAGATAATAATTCTTTTATAGA
This sequence comes from Bacillus carboniphilus, assembly GCF_039522365.1. Lineage (GTDB taxonomy): Bacteria > Bacillota > Bacilli > Bacillales > JC228 > Bacillus_BF > Bacillus_BF carboniphilus. The sequence continues at coordinate 16,795 of NZ_BAAADJ010000063.1, forward strand.
GTTAACTTGTGAAACTGAGTTTGTTTCACCAGAGTTATAGACTAAACCAACATTACTTGCTCCTAGCTCGTCTTTGATAAATTTAAGCGTATTTGGAATCGCTTCTGGGTGTAAATCCATTGTCCCCGTAATATTACCACCAGGCTCTTCTAATGAGGGAACTAACTCAGAACCAACTGGATCTGTAACAGATGTAAATACAATCGGAATATCCTTTGTCGCAGCTAGTGCTGTTTGCGCACTTGGTGTAGCATTTGCGAAAATTAAATCAACACCAGAACTCACAAAGTTTTGAGCAATCGTTGTACTAAGGGAGGGATCCCCCTGGGCAATTTGCAAATCATATGTAGCATCTATTCCTTTATCTTCTAAAGCCTTTTTGAAACCTTCTACTGCTGCATCTAAGGATGGATGTTCAGCAATTTGGGTAACCCCAATTGTAAAAGTTTTTCTATCAGTCTTTGTATCTGTTCCATCTCCATTGCTTGATTGACTACCACAACCTGCCAAAATTAACATCGTTGCTAACATCAAAAAGCCAACCCATTTTCCCATTTTCAACATTGTATTTTCCCCCTTATAGAAGTTAGTTTGTAACCGTTTTCACCCTGATGATTCCAACTATTTGACGTATTTTTTTGGTTACGTTATTTTATCGTAATGTTAACATCAACTCTTATAGGTCGTCAATTTGTTTTTGGAAAGTTGAAAAAATTTAAAATAGACTAACTTAACTGTTAGTCTACTATTTTATTTAATAGAGATGTCGCCTCCTTTAACTCATTCATCATCGAATTTAATAATTCCTGGACTGTTGGTAAGTCTTTGATTAAACTTGCAATCTGACCACTATTCATAAACCCTTCTACTTCGTTTCCTTCCATGGCACCCTTTAGGTGATACGTTTCACTCGTTAATGATGCCCACTCTTCAGCGGTTAGCTGTTCCTTTTCTTTTTCTAGCATTTTTTCCGCAAAGGGAGATTTCAGCACCCTTCTAACACGTCCAACTTTTCTTCCTAAAATAACAGTAGCATCATCCTGTGCCTCTACTATTTTTTGTTTATAGATATCAGAAAAAGGAGCATCTTGAGTGGCAACAAAACGAGTCCCCATTTGAACACCTTGTGCACCTAATGTCAGCATTGCTGCAAGACTTCTTCCATTACTAATGCCACCTGCTGCTACAACCGGAACCTCAACCGCATCTAGAAGCTGAGGGATAAGAGTTAGCGTTGTTAACTCCTGAGGTGAATTGATCCCCGCTGCTTCATATCCTTCCCCGATAATAGCATCTGCCCCCGCTTCACTAGCCTTCACTGCTTGGCGAACATTTCCGACTACAACAAGCACTTTCACTCCATGCTCATGAAGTTTTGGAATAAACGGAGCAGGATTTCCTGCAGAGAGTGTCACAACCGGAACCTTGTGATTCAAAACAAGCTGCAGCATCTCTTTTGGAAACTCATTCACCGAAATCGGTACATTCACGCTAAATGGTAGATTCGTTTGCTTCTTTGTTTCAATGATCCTTCTTTCAACCTCATCAGGATCAAGCGTCCCCACACCTAACGTCCCAAGTCCACCTGCATTTGACACTGCAGCTGTAAGCTTAGGGTGACTGATATTCCCCATCCCCCCTTGAATAATGGGGTATTGTATATCTAGTAATCTACAAAGATCGTTCATTTCTATGATTCTCCTTTATCTTTGGTTGTGGGAAGGTTCCCGTTTTCCACTTCAGTACGTCAAAACGAGCACTCGTCTTATCTTCTAGCTCCAGTTCCAACTTCATCTCCCTAAAACCGGCACTTGATTCTCATTCCCCGAGCACCAGATTTTATCGAAGCTCCGGATAATATTCTCTTATGTTATAATTTTCATATATTTACGACTATTAGTGCTTAAGGAGGAACTAATATGATTATTCCTTTAAATGGACAAAAGCCTTCGATTCATCCTTCGGTATTCATTGCGCCAGGTGCTCACATCATTGGTGAAGTTGAAATTGGTGAGAACTCAAGTGTCTGGTTTAACTCCGTCCTCCGTGGCGATGAAGGGCCTATTCAAATCGGGAAACGTTGCAATGTTCAAGATAACTGCACATTACACCTTTACGAAGGCTTCCCACTTATTCTAGAAGATGAAGTATCTGTTGGGCATAATGCCATTCTGCATGGCTGTAAAATCAAAAAAGGTTCACTTGTGGGAATGGGTGCTACGGTTTTAGACGGAGTGGAAATCGGTGAAGAATGTCTCATTGGTGCAAACAGCTTCGTTCCATCCGGTAAAAAAATCCCACCACGTTCTCTTGTACTCGGTTCCCCAGCGAAAGTCGTTCGTGAATTAACCGATAAGGACCTGGAAATGCTTCGGATGACCGTTCGGGTTTATGAAGAAAAAGCCAAACAGTTTAAAGAGCAACTCTCACAACAAAATCAAGAATAATATGTAAATAAAAAGCCGGCTATATCCGGGCGGCAAAAGCCCAAATCTTTTTAGCTGGCTGTTATTACATATTTGATTTACCATTGTGGCTTTCCAACCTTTTGGATAGTCACTTCTTTTTTATGACCTGGTTTTTCTAATCCTGCTCTGAAACTTAAGCATAAAACCCAAACCTACATTTAATCCTCAACAATCAAAGGATGATGAAACACATCATACTCCTTGTCTTTTCTCTTAATCTCATTCCCCTCACGAAACACTTCTTCGAAGAAACGACTAGCTGGTTCAGCCAACTCTTTGTAGTAATCACCAAAGAGAGTGGCCGCATGTTGCCCTAGCCATTTTTCAGGGAGAAGCTCTTCCGGGAGACCTGGGTCATTAAATAAAAACTTCCGATACTCATGAACCAGCTTTGTTCTTTCTACAAAGCATTCAGCGTCTGTCATTTCACCTTTTTGAATCTTATTTTTATCAATGACGTACTTCTGGCTATACTCAGCAATAAACTGTTCATATTTAACATTGATCTCTGTTAAATCCCAGCATTCTTTCACGAGCCGGCTATTTTCATGAGGCCCCTCGTATTCGGTTATAAAATAATGTACGTGGTCATGGATATCATATTTGTCCATAAGAGCATATACTTGTTTGGTCAAGTCATTCGGAGAAATCCAACAGCTATTGGAAATCGTTCCGAAGCCACTCCAGACCAATTCTTTTCGCAGTTCATCCCGGATACTTCTTTTTTCCTCTGGAATGGAATAAATCAGCATTCTCCACTTTTGGTCCCAGTTATCAGGCTTTAGCTTAAAAATTCGGTTAGCGGCCTCATCCATTCTTTCAACACCACGTTTGGATAAGAAGTAATAACTCTTATTCCCTTCCTTTCGAGACTGCACCCAGCCTTGCTTATTCATTCTTGAGATGGCAGCACGAACGGATTGTTCATTGTGACCAAATTCTTTTAAAAGACGAATGAGGCTACCAATCCAGATTTCACTACCATAGTGACGAACATAATCCCCATATAGAGTAAATATCATTGATCTTGTATTAAAACTGCTGTTCATATACAAACTTCCTTTACTTTCAAGTCCTAAAAATTCTACTATATTTAGGCATGATTATCCAATTTATTTCCCTTGAAAGTTTGGTTTTCGTTTCTCTGCAAAAGCATCAAGTGCTTCCAGACGATCTTGCGTTGGAATCGTTACTTCATAGGCATTGGATTCAATATCCAGACCCGAGTGTAAGTCTACATTCATTCCTTTTTGAATCGCAAACTTAGCTTGTTGAATGGCAATTGGTCCGTTCTGTAGCATTTCACCAGCGAACTCTTCACAAGCAGGAATAAGATCTTCTCGATTCACTACCTTTGTTAAAATGCCTAATGAAAGGGCAGTCTCCGCATCGAATTTACGTGCAGTCAATATAAGTTCCTTCGCCTTCGCTTCTCCAATAAGACGAGGTAGTCTTTGTGTTCCACCTGCTCCAGGAATAATCGCCCAACCAACTTCGGTTAGACCCATCACTGCTTCCTTGACGGCAATACGGAAGTCACAAGCTAACATCAATTCAAACCCGCCCCCGAATGCATAGCCATTTACAGCAGCAATCGTTGGCTGCGGAAGGTCTGCGACAGACTGGAATACAGATTTTATTTTATAAACATTTCTTCTAACCTGATCTTCCGTTAATGTCTTTCTTTCCTTTAAGTCAGCACCTGTACTGAATGATTTTTCCCCAGCTCCAGTAAACACAACCACTCGAATCTCTGAGTTACTACGGATGGACTCCGTTAACTCTCCCAATTCAACCAGTGTTTCATAGTTAAAACAGTTCATCGCTTCAGGACGGTTCAACGTTACATAACCAATCCCATTTTTCACTTCCAGTAATAGGTTTTTCATCTCAGGTCCCCCTACTCTACATTTTCTACAATCGTGGCAATTCCTTGTCCGACACCGATACACATCGTGGCTAGACCGAATTGAACTTGCTTACGTTTCATTTCATAAATAAGTGTGGTTAAAATCCGTGCACCACTTGCTCCAAGTGGATGACCATATGCAATGGCACCACCATTTACGTTTACTTTTTCCGGGTCCAACTCTAGCTGTTTCATACATTCGATAGATTGAGAGGCAAAGGCTTCATTCAACTCGATTAACCCAAGGTCAGAGGTTTGTAGTCCTGCGCGTTTCAACGCTTTTCTAGACGCATAGATTGGTCCGAGACCCATGACGGCGGGCTCTAAACCTGCTACCGCAGAAGCCTTGAATTTTGCCAATGGTTTTAACCCTAGTTCCTTCGCTTTTTCAGCTGTCATCAGAAGTAAAGCGGCTGCTCCATCATTTACGCCAGATGCATTCCCAGCCGTTACGGTTCCATCGGTAAAAATAGGTCGTAGCTTCGCGAGTGCTTCCAGTGATGTTTCAGGCCTTGGATGTTCATCTGTATCAACGATTGTAACAGCACCCTTTCTACCTGTTACCTCGACTGGTACAATTTCTTCCTTCATTCGGCCAGATTCTATCGCATGCTTTGCTTTCATTTGACTAGAGAAAGCAAACTGATCCTGCTCTTCTCTACTAATATGGTAACGTTTTGCCACATTCTCCGCCGTCTCTGGCATTGAATCGGTTCCGTACATTTCGGCAAGCTTGGCATTTACAAATCTCCAGCCAATGGTTGTGTCAAACATCTCCATGTTACCACGTGGAAACTCACTTTCCGGTTTTCCCATTACGAAAGGAGCTCTCGTCATACTTTCGGTTCCACCGGCAATCATGATGTCCCCTTCACCAACCATCAGGGCACGAGCCGCATAATTAACGGCATCTAGACCAGAACCACAAAGACGATTGATGGTCGTTCCGGCAACTTCTATCGGTAAACCTGCTAGTAATGAAGACATACGAGCAACATTTCGATTGTCTTCTCCTGCTTGGTTCGCATTTCCTAAAATGACTTCCTCAATTTGGTCTGCAGGAAGATTGGGGTTTCTTTTAATCAATTCTTTAATAACAATCGCACCCAAATCATCCGGTCTTACACTCTTCAGCGCTCCCTTGTATCGACCAATTGGTGTTCGAATCGCATCTACTATAACAACTTCTCGCATTCTGTGTCCTCCTATTCTCTATCGGTGTAATCATAGACTCCTTTACCAGTCTTTCTACCGAGTCTACCCGCTTTCACATATTGAATGAGTAGTGGTGCAGGACGATATTTCTCACCTAATGTTTTATGTAAGTATTCAAGGTTATTCAATCTAGTATCAAGCCCGACTAAATCCCCTAGTTCAAACGGCCCCATTGGATAATTGAGTCCTAGTTTAATAGCTTTATCAATTTCCTCAGCGGTCCCAACACCTTCTTGAAGCATGTAAAAAGCTTCATTTCCTACAAGTGTGCTAATTCGACTTGTAACGAACCCAGGAAATTCATTAACGACGACGGTTTCCTTACCCATTTTCGTTGCGACTTCCTGAGCAACCTTTGCTGTTTCGTCACTTGTTTCGAGACCTTTAATAATCTCAACTAATGGCATTTTATGGACCGGGTTGAAAAAGTGCATCGCAATGACACGCTCTGGCCTTTTAGTAAACGAAGCGATTTCGGTCGGACTCATCGTTGACGTATTAGTAGCGAAGTAAGCATTCTCACCCGCATGATGATCTATCGTCTCAAAAACTGATTGTTTGATTTTTATATTCTCTGGGACAGCCTCAATGATTAAGTCAGCTTTGCTAGCTGAAGTCTCCAATTGAGTTGTATAATGCAGTCGACTCTTGGACTCTTCCATTTTTTCTGGAGTTAGTTTTCCTCTTTCTACACCTTTTTGAAAAATAATGTTAATTTCCTTTTCTGCACTTCGGATGGCTTCTTCTTTAATATCGACAAGTTCTACATCAAACCCACCAACTGCTGATACGTAAGCAATTCCGCGTCCCATGACACCAGAGCCGATGACTGTAATACGTTGAACCATTGTTTTCACCTCAATTTAATTTTTCGGTAATTTTGCCGGACAGAGGATCCGTTATTTGGTCAAAATCAGCTAATTTTCTTACTTTCGCGGACAGAGGCTCCGTTATTTATTAAAATCCTGCTATTAAAGGACCAAAATCGGGCCAATAACGGAACCTGGGTCCGCTTCCCCCCTAAAAACTGCACTTTTTACACAAATAGGGGAACGTGTGTCCGGCCCAGGGGTTTCACGGACAGAGGATCCGTTATTTGGTCAAAATCAGCTGATTTTCTACCTTTCACGGACAGAGAATCCGTTATTTATTAAAATCCAGCCATTAAATGACCAAAATCGGGGCAATAGCGGAACCTGGGTCCGCTTCACCCTCAAAAACAGCACTTTTTACACAAATAACGGAACGTGTGTCCGCCAAAGTAAACCTCTAGCCCTCTCAGCACCTACACAACAATATGCGCAAAAGGCGAGCACCCCGAATCCGAGTTGCTCGCACTTTTCCTTTATCTTGAGACTTCTCTTACAAACCAAACGGATTTAAAGGCTTTGGTCCAAAGTAAGAAAGGACACTCTTTGTTTCTGTATATAAGTCTAGCGTTTCTATACAAAGCTCACGGCCGAATCCGGATTGTTTATAACCACCGAATGGCGTTCCAGGGAAGGCTGAGAATGGTGTGTTCACCATTACGATACCCGCTCTGATTTCGTTTGCCACGCGAGTCGCACGAGCATGATCCTTCGTCCAAACCGCTGAGCCTAGACCATATTCTGAGTCATTCGCTAAACCAAGGACTTCTCTTTCATCCTTGAACTTCATCACGACTACAACGGGTCCGAAGATTTCTTCACGAACGACTTTCATATCATGGTTTACATCAGCGATTACAGTTGGCTCATACCAGTATCCATTTTCATAGCCTTCTACCTTAGCTGGCTTTCCACCTGCTAACACAGTCGCACCATCTTGGATAGCGGATTGCACATAACCATCGATCGTTTCAAGCTGATCTTGGCTGATGATAGCCCCAACATGAGTGCCAGCATCTAAAGTATTACCAAGCTTTAAGCGCTTTGTTTTTTCAACAAACTTCTCCATGAACTCTTCATAGATATCTTCATGAACATATAATCTTGAACGAGCTTCACAGGATTGACCTGTATTATAGAAGATACCGAAAAGAGATCCATCTACAGCTGCATCCACATCTGCATCATCAAACACGATATTTGGTGACTTCCCACCTAACTCTAGAGTCACACGTTTTAAAGTTTGAGACGCCTTTGCCATGATGTCTTTTCCAATTGGAGTGGAACCAGTAAAGGCTACTTTATCCACATGTGGGTGCTCTACTAAGTAGTTACCAATCTTAGAACCAGAACCAGGTAGAACGTTGACTACACCTTCAGGAACTCCCGCTTCATGGCAAATTTCAGTTAACACAATCGCCGTTAGTGGCGTTAAGCTTGCAGGCTTCAAGATAACCGTACACCCTGCAGCAATTGCAGGAGCAATCTTCCAAGCTGCCATCATCAATGGATAGTTCCATGGGATGATTTGAGCACAAACACCAACTGGTTCCTTTTGTGTGTAGTTGAAGAATGGGCCAGGCATGTTGTTCACATTCCCTCTGTGACCAACAATCGCTCCAGCGTAAAATTCAAAGTCTTCGATTGCTTGCATCACTTGACCTTGTGCTGCAGAAACAGACTTCCCACTGTCTAGAACCTCTAATTCTACTAACTCGTTAAAACGACTTCTCATAATAGAAGCAATTTTATTGATGACGCGAGCACGCTTACCTACCGGGAAACGCTTCCATTTTCCTTTATCAAACGCCTGTCTTGCCGCTTGAACCGCGCGTTCTGCATCTTCAATTGATGCTTTAGCAACGGTTGCTACCGCTTCACCAGTAGCCGGGTTATATGTAGTGTAGGTTTCTCCAGAAACACTCTCCACTCTTTCTCCACCGATAATGAGTGAATAGTGCTCTCTTTTAACTGGTAGGACTTCCATCTTGTTTTGATCTTTAACTGTTGCCATGATTGATTCCTCCCTTAATTATTTTCCACTAAAAGCAGGCTTTCGTTTCTCAAGGAACGCTTGAACGCCTTCTTTGAAATCTTCAGACTCTCCTGCGATTTTTTGTGCATAGGCTTCTTTTTCTAACATCTCATCTAGTGTCACATCAAAGCTTTGGTTTAAGTAACGTTTAATGAGACCAATCGCCTTTGTTGGCATTTGAGCTAAACGATAAGCAAACGCCTCAACCGTTTCCTCAAACACTTCTGTACTTGCCACCTTTGTAACCAGCCCAAGCTCTTTTGCTTCCTCTGCACTAATTTTTTCTCCTAAAACAGCTAATTCCATCGCTTTTGCATGTCCTACTATTCTTGGAAGATAGTACAGATTTCCTGAATCAGGAACTAAGCCGATATGGATAAAAGCTTCTACAAAACTAGCTTTCTCAGAAGCAATTCGGAAATCACAGGCAAGGGCTAGACTAACTCCAGCACCCGCAGCCACTCCATTGACAGCTGCAATGACCGGCTTTTCCAGATTTGCAATCGATTGAATCATCGGATTGTAGCGTGTTCTCAAAATGTCTCCAAAGTCTGACCCTTCTGGTACATCACTTAAATCCTGACCTGAGCAAAAAGCACGTCCTGCACCAGTTAAGACAACGGCACGAACCTCTGGATTCTTCGCTGCGTCCTTCATGACTTTCGTTACTTCTTTATGCATTTGTTCAATAAAAGCATTGAGTTTGTCTGGTCGATTCAACGTGACCCACAAGACTCCATTTTTCACTTCCGCTAAAATGGTTTCGTACATCTGATACTACCTACTTTCCTTTAAAGAACGGTTTTCTTTTCTCTCGGAAGGCTTTCATTCCTTCCTTTTGGTCCTCGGAAGCAAATAATAAATAGAAGTTTTTCCTCTCAAACTTCATGCCTTCGTCAAGTGTATAATCCTCTGCTTTTTCAACAGCTTCTTTAATAAGTCGAACGGACAATGGTGGCTGCGCTGCAACCTTCTTCGCAAAACGCATCGTTTCTTCAAGCAGTAGTTCCGGTGCGATAAGTCGGTTAATCACTCCATAGTGAAGAGCTTCATTCCCCGACATCATTTCACCTGACCAAAGCCACTCGAGCGCTTTCTTTTTCCCCATTAGTCTCGTTAAATGCTGAGTTCCTCCAGCTCCAGGCATGACACCGATATTGATTTCTGGAAAACCAAAGCGGGCATCCTCTGCAGCAAATAAAAGGTCACAGCTTAGTGCAAGCTCAAATCCTCCACCTAGCGCAAAACCTTGAACTGCTCCAATGATGGGCTTCTTCGTCATTCTCATGCGATCCCAATCTTTAAACTGATTCATCAGCTCCATACGAATCGCATCATCATCGGCCATTTCATCAATATCTGCACCAGCGGCAAAGGCTCGACCTTTACCAGAAACCACAATCACCCGAACATCATCACGCTCATCAAACTCATCAAACACCGTGACAATTTCTCTAATCATAGGACGATTGATGGCGTTTAGGACCTTTGGGCGGTTTAGTGAGATGTGACCAATACCGCCATCAACCGTCACCTCAATAAATTCAAACTTAGACATTTTCTTCGTCTCCGAACATAAATGTAGCTAAATGTCCGGCAAACTTCATCGCATCTTTCATGGATACTTTCGCTTCTTCCGTTTGGGAAGCTGCTTTAAATGCATCTTTACTTTCATAGTACATTTCACACATCATGTAATATTCGGTCTCACCCTTAAGCTTTGTCACCTTTACTTCTTGAAGACCTGGAATCTTCTTTGTAATTGGCATATGTGTGTTGAAGTAGTACTCATCAAACTCCTGTGGATTTTCTGGCTTTTTGTACAATACGATTACTTTATACATGTTCAACATCCTCTCTTTTTTTCCTTCTACATCATGGTAGATACTGGTTTCATTGCTTCAAACGGATTTTTACAAGATTTACAGTATAGAATACTTCGACAAGCTGTTGGACCGAAGAGATTATCCATCGTTGTATACGGTGAGCCACAATACGGGCAATCTACTTTCCACATCCCATCCTTCTCCAGATACTTCGGTGGCGGAGCAATCCCAAATTCTTTAAGGCGTTCTCTACCTTCTTCCGTAACCCGGTCTGAAGTCCAGGGTGGGTCATAAATAAATTTGACTTGGACCTCCTGAACCTCTGGGATGGTGCGTATAGCTGTTTCCATATTCTTTTGAATGATTTCAAGGGCAGGGCATCCCATAAAAGTAGGAAGTACTTCTACATGAACCTTTTGTTCCTCCACCTCTACCTTTTCAACCATTCCCAAATCTATTACACTAACAGAATCTATTTCAGGATCCTTCACATTATGAAGGACCTCTAAAACTTTTTTATGAAGCTCAGATTGGAGTTTCATAATCATCACTGCTTTCTTGTTATTTCTGATGATGGTTCTTGATGAATAAATGGCCTGCTGGGAGGAGTGCCTGTTTTTCATGGTAGACCAGGATAACCAGCACTACATCCTACCAAACAGCCTTCGTATCCGTTACATACACCGCACTCAGCGTCTCCAATGCTTGATCCAAGTCTGGAGTGTGCACACCTTCACGGCCATTTCCTTTTTTCATCTCACATGGTCCAGGGAAATCTAAACCAACCTCTTCAAAAATCCCTTTCATATAAGACGTCCAGGTTACAGTTAGCTGTTCTTCACTCGCAATCAGTTCATGCTTAGCCATTTCATCTACTAAAGGACCAAGAGTCAACACACCTTGGAACTCTGCCCATGCACGGTCAATGGCTTCTTGCATTCGTTTACGAGCTTCACCGCCTGCCATTGTCAGCTGCTTAAACCAAGTAGACCAGTGCATAATGTGATAGTACTGCTCCATGTTGATTTTGATGGCTGCATGCTTCAAAGGCTGATAACTAGAGTTTTTCAAAGAATCTAAACGAACTTTTTTATACGTGTCATAAAAGAAGTTACGGACCACCGTGAAGGCCCAGTCATATCTTGGCTCCTCTAGGTAAGTTCCCGTTCCATTCTTCTCTTCTAGTAAAATCGCATTCTTTCTTTCAGATGCTTTTCTCCCATGTGCTAGGTGATCGGCATCTCCCTCTCCTAAATCCTCAAGAAGCTGGTAATACATGGCAGCATGCCCCATGGTATCTTGGCTAATCGAAGAAAAAGCAACGTCTTCTTCAATATGAGGTGCAAGCCCCAGCCATTCAGAACCTCTAAAGGAAAGGATGAAATCATCGTCTGCTAGCTGATATAAAAGTTCTGTTAGGGCTTTATAATAGGAGTTGTTCTCTTTAGCTTGTTGTGCGTTTTCGATTACTTGCATTTTTATCATCACCCCATGACAGAATTTCTTTTTCATCTAGCATGCCTTGTTCATATTCACGCCATTTCTTCTTTAAATAGCCATATCCTTTGGCTGTTCGATAATCTTTATTATCCAATCGCTTCAATGTCTCTTTTTCTTCTTCATTCAACTTTCGGATATCTGAACGCTTCACGACCCATATATCAATAACTGGTTCACGGCGCATAAAATTTTCTTGTGCCATTGCCAGTGCCATTTCGTGATTCGGAGCTAGTAAACTAAATTGATATTGCATATCTGTTTTCTCTGAACGTTTACTGAACACCTCAAACACTTCGTAAAAGCCTGAGCCGTTAGTATTTTTTTCTGACATATCTTTTCCCTCCTAACTGGCTACATGTTCTCAACTTAGCGCTTCTCGAACCCAACTGTTATTTTCATAGGCAATTTCTCTCAAGCGGAGTCGTGATTTAGATTTTGGTCCTCCACCACGAATGATTTTCTTGAATTCATTCCAATCTGGATCTTGATACACCCATTTTTCTGCTTCTTTATCGTAGTACATGGTTGGGTCAGGAAGTTTTAGCCCCAAAGATAGCATTCTTGGAATGTATTTATCGAAAAATTGTTGTCTTAACTCTTCATTTGTTTTGTTACGAATTTTGTATTTAATAGTGATATCCTGTTTGGAAGATCCAGTTGTTGCGGCGCTCGCTGGTCCAAAGAACATGAGTAGCGATGGCCACCAACGGTCAATCGCATCTTGAATCATTGCTTTTTGCTCTTCTGTTCCTTCTGCCAAAGCTAGAATGATAGACTCACCGTGTTGTGCATGGAATACTTCCTCTGCACAAATACGTTGAAGTGCCCGTGCATAAGGTCCATAGGATGCGTGTAGCATATTAGTTTGAGTGATGATAGCAGCTCCATCCACTAACCAACCAATGAGTCCAGCGTCACCCCAAGTTGGTGCTTCCATATGGAAGACATTATGAAACTTTAAGTCTCCTGAAAATAAATCCTGCATGATGTCCTCACGATTTTTCCCAAGAGGTTTCATTAAGTCTTCGGCCACTCTGAGTAAAAGCTGACCATGCCCCATTTCATCTTGTACCTTAGCCATTATGCCAAGCTTTCTACGAAGCGTTGGTGCTTTTGGGACCCATTCCTTTTCTGGAAGCGCTCCCATAATTTCCGAAATGCCATGCATGGAAATTAGCTTAATCAGTGCCATTCTATAATCGTCTGGCATCCAATCATCTGCTTCGATTTTTTCACCCGCTTCAATCCGTTCCATAAAACGTTGATACTTTTCCTCTTCAGTCATTGAAGAGAGGGAAGGAGAAATCGTCATGATTTCAAACTCCTTTCATTTTGGTTTACTTAATAATATGACGTTTATATAACGTTATTATAATTTATTGTTATATAGTATTCAAATCATATTCAAAAAGGTCATTATTTTTGGAAAACTTTGTTGTTTATCCGGTGATCGACCACCCTTACCGCTTTTCCTTCTGACCTTGGAATGCTCTTAGGTTCTTTCATGACAATATCCATGCTTACTAAACAGTAAGATTTAATTGTATGTTGAAGCTTTCCAATTAACGTTTGAGCCTCTTCACAATCGAGTTGTTTTCCCCAGCTATTGAATAATGCCTCTTCTATTTCAACATGAAGAGAAACTTTGTCGAGGTTTCCATCCTTGTGAATGTGCACTTGATAATGCGGAACAAGCTCCGTAAAGCTGATAAGATGATGTTCAATTTCAGAAGGGAAAACGTTGACGCCTCTAATAATCAGCATGTCATCAATTCTTCCTTTTACACGCGACATCCGAGTTGTCGTTCTTCCGCATTTACACTTTTCCGTTGTAATGGATGCAATATCTCCTGTACGGTAACGAAGAATAGGGAATGCTTCCTTCTTCAAACTTGTAAACACTAACTCTCCAAATTCGCCTTCTGGAACTGGCTCAAGAGTATCTGGATTAATCACTTCAACTATAAAATGGTCATCTGCTATATGTAGTCCATCTTGAGCTTCATGGCATTCCATTGCCACACCTGGTCCCATGATTTCACTTAACCCATAAATGTCACACGCTTTAATTCCAAGGAGTTCTTCTAGACGATGGCGCATTTCTTCCGACCATGGTTCAGCACCAAAGATTCCATACTTAATCGAGGTTTTTCGTGGATCCTTCCCAAGTTCAAGCATTCGTTCAGCGATATTCACTGCATACGATGGCGTACAGGATAATAATTCAGGTTCAAAGTCTTCTATTAACTGGATTTGTCGGTCCGTATTTCCACCTGATACTGGAACGACATTCACTTTTAATCGTTCAGCCCCATGATGCAGACCAAGCCCACCCGTGAACAAACCGTAACCATAAGCGTTATGCAGCATGTCACCTGGTTTCCCACCAGCAATTGTGAGGGCACGTGCAATCAAATCCGCCCAACTAGAAATATCATTTTCAGTGTATCCAACAACAGTAGGCTTCCCACTTGTACCAGACGATGCATGTACCCGGCTTAGACTTCTACGGTCAACCGCAAATAAACCGAAGGGATAATGATCTCTCAAATCCTTTTTCACAGTAAAAGGAAGCTTTTTTACATCCTCTACAGTTTGGATGTCATCTGGGTTAATCCCGGCGTTGTCCAAAGCATTTTTGTAAAAAGGTACCTTGTCATAAACAGTCTTAACCGTGTACTGTAACCCTTCTGCTTGAAGTTTTTCAATCTCAGATCTCTCAAACTTTTCTACCTCATGAAGTATCAAAACAAACCCTCCCTTTTGTGGTAAACGCTTTCATTTTAGAGAAAAATTAAAGTTGTGTGACGTTAAAATTCCGAGTTGTGTTTTTAGCGTTATATTACCTTTAGGATAAAACCTTCCTCTTTTTCTGTCAATGTTATTTCAGAAAATTCAATGATTTTAGTCACATTTTGAGGCTTATTTCTTATGTTTATAAAAAATTGAATGATTTGATGGATGTAATCGAGATGGATAGAGGAATAAGAGTGGGGAAAGTGAATGTTGAACCGCTAGAATGATGGTTGCGCGCGAAATTACTGTGATTGCGCGCGAGTATTTGAAAATACGCGCGAACTTTTAAAAATACGCGCGAAAACAACTGCCTTGCGCGCGAACTCACATAAACGAACAAAAAAAACAGGAACCCACAGGCTCCCGTCTCTACACAATCTATTAACCTAATATCTTTTCAATATTTTCTAATACTTCCTCATTAAGCGTCACATCAATCGCCTTAATATTCTCCAACAATTGCTCCGGTTTAGTAGCCCCTACCAATGCACTTGCCACATTTGGCTGGCGAAGGATCCATGCAAGAGCTAACTGTGATAAGGAGACATCTAAACCGTTGGCCACTTCTTCTAATCTAGCTACCTTTTGTAAATTTTCCTCGGTTAAAAACCCTTGAATGGTTTTATTAATTTTTTCATTTGTCGCACGACTTCCCTCTGGTAAAGGTTGGCCTAGCTTATACTTACCAGTTAATAGTCCTTGTGCTAAAGGTGAGAATACGACTTGGCTAATGCCTTGTTGTTCACTATATGGAATGACCTCTTGTTCGATTCCACGTTGGAACATGTTATATCGAGGTTGATGAACGACAATTCGATCTAACAAATACTTGTCAGATGTACGAAGAGCCTCTGCGATTTGAGACGCTGTCCATTCACTTACGCCAGCATATAAAATTTTTCCTTGTCTAACCAAGTCATCAATCGTTCTTAATGTTTCATCAATCGGAGTTTCTGGGTCATATCGGTGGCAGTAATAAATGTCTATGTAATCTAAACCGAGTCTTTTTAAACTAGCATGAGCTTGCTCAAACACATGTTTACGAGATAAACCGCGGTCATTGACCCCATCACCCATTGGCCAGAATACTTTCGTTGCCAGAACATACGATTCACGTGGGTATTTCTTCAGCGCTTTTCCAACGACTTTTTCCGCTTCCCCACGCTCGTAGACATTGGCTGTATCGAAAAAGTTAATCCCTGCATCATATGCGGTATCAATAATCTTTTCCGACTGATCAGATCCAACAGTAGCACCATACGTTAACCAACTGCCTAAGCTAATTTCACTAACCTTTAACCCTGTTCTACCAAGCTTACGAAATTTCACCGGCTTCCACTCCTTAAAAAAAGATATAGGAGAACGTGTCCCCTACATCTATCTTACTGGAATTATCATCCACCCATCAATTATTTTGTCTCCCGAAACAAATGTTTTATAACAGACCGGATCAGCAATGGTAGCGTTTCAAATGAATAAGGTTTGTATACCCTCTCCGTCCAGCGATGCCCATCTTTCCCGTACACACCCAAATTGATAGCTGGGATTTGCATTTCTTTCATTTCATCAAATGGAATCGGAAACAGTTTCTCTTGTGCCGGAAAGTTTTCTCTTAACATTTGAAGATCCGTTTCACTTCCACTAAAATTCAGAAAGTTCCCATCTGCTAAAAATGGAAAAAATCGCTTCATAGCGAATTGTTCTCCTGTAGCATCAGAAATTTCATTCGCTGCTTTTTCAATCGACGCAATGATTCTCTTTCCCTCTGGCGTATCTCTTTCAATCGTATGATTCGGTAAATAAGGAGTCGCCAGAAATACAATAATTCTCGGTGTAGTACCAGGGTCATGAGCGACTAGCTCTCTAATCAATCGAAAAGCAATCTGTCGAGCATCCCGCTCCCCATTACTCGCAAAAACTCTTGTGGTGATTTCGGTTGTATTCACCCCTCTATCCTCAAGCTCTTTCACAAACTCTTGAAAGGTTTGAACTTTTATACTCCAATCAATTGATTTCTCTGCGATATTCCTCTCTCTACAGTAGCTCTCATATGTTTTCTGCATCTTAGCTGACATGTCTTCTGCTACCTCTTGTGTAACAGCTTTTAATTCATAAATCACATTCTGGATAGACTTTTCATAAATAAAATAGTTCAGGTAAAGAGTGGCTGAGAGTGGAGTCTGTACGTTGTAAGCTTCTTTCTCATCTCTTTGTAGTAGGACAGACGGAGGCATCACATGCTCCCCATCGATCTCCTCCATAAAATCTAAATTGTACGCCACTCTTCTTACGATTTCTGACGATAGGACAGTAGGATCGATGGCGGTGAGTGCTTCACCTACGTGTGACTCACGCCCTTGTATATAAAAAGCCGGTAGCACCTTGCCTGCGGTACCCGTGTAAATATATTTCGTTTGATCTCCTTCATATAGAGGGGTAATAAAATCGTTATTAATGGCCAACTCAAACTGAAAATTCTCGGTCTTATAAAGTCTATAAAGCTCCTTAACCGCCGCTTTAATTCCTACGTGTTCTGCCTCTTCATCGGGATTGAAAATAAATAGAAGGTTCCCCTCTAGTTCATCCAAATTCTCCGAAAAATATAGCATATTGGCTAGATGGACAGCTACCCCACTTTGCATGTCTAACGAACCTCTCCCAAAAAGCCAATCCCCAGATTCCGCTTCTTTCTTGAGCTCTTCTGGAACATGGTCTTGTTTAAAATATCGGAGCAGTGCGTCTGGCTGATGGGCAATGGATTGAATAGCGCCATAATCAGATGTATGAACCGTGTCAATATGAGCATGTAAAATAATGGTCCGTTTTGTCTTTTTGTTAGAACGAATCAGAGCGAAGACATTCTTCCTTTGGTATAGATCTTCTAGAATTGACTGTGACCAAACATGTTCTGGGCTCTGTTGAAAATAAGGAAAGGAATAGATGATTTCTTGGACGACGTTTGCTTTTAAGGTCTCCCCTTCAGTTCCGCTATAGCTAGGATAAGATACGAGTGTTTTCGTTAAAAGTTCAACCTGTTCAAACGTAGACAACCCTTTTAATTGTTCATACATCATAATCCCTCCATTATTTCCTTTGTTACTTTCATAGTACAAATAGAGCCTAATAAGATTCAACTCATTTTTGATGGTATTCCTAATAGTAATTGAGAAACCCTATAAAAAGGAGATATTTGCAACTATGTAAAATCGGTTTAAACAGTTGATTACTTTTATTGGATGGATAGGAGCAGAAATAATTAGATTTATTCCATTTTTTACTTTTTTTGGATGATTTGGAACAAAAATGACCAGGTCTGTTCCGTTTTTTACATTTTTAGGAAGATTTGGCACAAAAACAATCAGATTCATTCCTTTTTTTACTTATTATGGAAGATTTGGCACAAAAACGACCAAGCTCGTTCTTTTTTTACATTTTCAGGAAGATTCCGCACAGAAACAATCAGCTCCATCCCATTTTTCCTAGAATCTTCTGTTAAAAAAACAGTTCCACCCTAATTTTCTAATTAACTCTAAAAGATTGGGTGACACAATGAAACCATTACATTCACAGCAATGGATCAAAAGAATATTAGCTTCAGACCCTGCTCTTATACGATTTCATAAGGCCGGAAGAGCAACAGTTAGTTTAATCGCTTCCGTCTTTACAACCTTACTGCTATTAAAGGGATTGAAACAGGAGCTTGTCCTCACCCCTTCTATTGTTTCGGGGATGGTAGGTTTGATGGGAATCATGGTTGTGATGGATAAAACGAAGAACGAAAGGAAGCTAACCACTGCACTTCTCGGCGTTTCTGCTATGCTCGGCATTACGCTTGGATCCTTATTTGCCAACTCCACCATCTACATAGATCTAATCTTAATATTTTTTACATTTAGCAGTTTTTACTTTTCAAGGTTTGGTTCTAGATATTTCTCTCTTTCGATGATCGGGTTTATGACCGTGTATTTCTCCTCCATTTTGAATTTAAGCATAGCGCAACTACCATGGTTTTACTTTGGGGTTGCCATTGGGGTTATTTATGCCTTTACTTTTAACTTTGTATTTTTTCAAGGGACTGGGAAAAATTTAAAACGGAGTATTCATTCCTTCCATTTTCAAATTAACTTGACCTTTAACATTCTAATAAAAGGAATTAAAAACAAGGGGTTGAGTGATCCGGACCAATCCCAATTACAAAAAAACGTCGTGAAGCTAAGGGAATATGCGAGAATTGTTTCAAGTTATATTGATGAAGCCGATGTTCAGGAAGCTTGGCCAGGGTTAACCCCTACTCAGCTAAGGCTTTATATTTTCGACACCGGTATGCTTATTGAAACACTAACGGATGCCATGAGAAGTTTAAAGAAGGCTGAAGCGCTAGAGCTGGACGAGTTAAGACATATGCTCGTTTGGGTTACAGAGGCACTTCGTGATGCAGAAGTCCTTGCTCCTAATTATGAAGAACAAAATATAAGGGAAGCTGAACTAGCGCTGCAGGCACTTCGCCTCACCATCATCGATTTATTAAATCAAAATCATGAACCAAAAGGATGGATCTTTCTGATTCGGCGGATTGAGTCAATCGCAAACCACGTTATTGAGGGTGCCTTCATCATTCAACAGGCACTTTATCAACCAAAACCTGAAAATAAAATCGAAACCGAGGCGCAAGAAGCTGATAAACTTCCTAAAGAGGAACCACTCAAGAAAGAAAAAACATTACAGCCAACTACTAAAAAAGCGTTCCAAGCCTTAGTCGCTGCAGTCCTATCAATTATCGTTGGTCAAATGACCTCACCTACCCAACCATATTGGGTTCTGCTTACTGCATTTATCGTGCTACTTGGAACGGAGTCTATTGGCCGAATTTACACAAAGGGCTTTCAGCGCTCATTAGGTACCATTATTGGAGCAATTATCGGTTTTGTTTTAGCAAAAGCCCTAACTGGGCAATCGCTCATAGAAGTTATTTTAATATTTGTCGTCGTTTTTCTCGCTTTTTATCTGTTTGCAGTATCGTATACGCTAATGAGTATGTTTATCACCATGCTCATTGCATTTATGTATGATTTACTTTTAGGTGGCATAACCTTTTCTCTCATTGGAGCACGGGTAGTAGATACCATTGTTGGGGCAGCAATTGCTCTAGGAGTATCGTTTGTCGTTTTCCCTAAAAAAACAAAGGATAAGGTTGCAGAATCAATAAGTGATTATTTCGAGGAATTAAAACCATATGTTACATCATATGTTAGAAGCTTTAGAGAAGATGTTAAGGTGAAGGAACTCTCCGGAAGTGCCTTTCAATTGGAGCAAAAATTACAAACCATACGGGAGGAATCTCATTCTATTACCCAACGGCCAGAGTCACTTCTGTACGGAGATATTACTAGATGGATTACGGTCCTTACAGCCATAAACTATTATGCAAGGCACTTAGTAGCTTCTTCTTACCGAAAAGACTTTGAGTATCCTGAAGAACTAATTGAGGTTTTCAACCAAATTGAGAAGAAGCTTGAGCATAATATGAATGAAATGAGCCAGTTAATTAAAGGAAGCATTCATTCCTCCACCCTTTACCAGCTTGAAGTAGAAAGAGAAAAAATTGAGAGGCTAGCTCCTGGTCAAAGAAAATCTGGACGTGATTTGATCCATCATCTTTACTATGTTTGGAGAATTAATCAATCGCTCATTTTACTTGGAACTGAATTAAAAGCAAAAGTTGCAATTGGCACAATAAAGGCTGAATCCTAAAATGATTCAGCCTTTATTTAGTAATTTGCGAATGCCCATTTCAACTTGGACATACTCCGCATTCCACACGGCTTGAATACATTGTAAGAGCTAGGAATGAGGTGGTAACCATCAAACATTTATATACGGATAGTCCATCACAAAGGAATACATTAGAGAAATGGGAAAGGACAGCCCTTGAATTATTTGAGTCGAAAATGACGAATAAAGAGAAGCCATTTCCTTGTATCCCGGCAACAATAGGCTATTCCTTAAACCAGTTAAGATATGTTTTTATTGGGGACCCAAGAGAAGGTGCTTCCACACATAAGCTATCAGAAGCCCTTAACGAATTCACCCAATTTTCCAGGGATTATGGCAAATATACCTCTCTCATTGTATTCTATGAGACACCTCAAGCTATTAAAGAAGAATTTAGTGTAGAACAATATGAACAGCTCTTCTGGAAACATCTCAGTGAATTAAGTGCAATAGATGGAGAAGCTTGGCCAGAAAAAATTCCCACCGACCCTCATAATCCAATATGGGAATATTGTTACTGCGGTGAACCTTATTTTATGTACTGTGCTACTCCTGCTCATAAAAATAGACAAAGTAGGCATTTTGAGCATATGATGCTTGCTATAACTCCACGTTGGGTCCTCCAAGAATTCAATAGAAACCCTTCTTTAGCAGCTCGAATCAAAAAAAAGGTTAGGGAAAGGTTAGCCAAGTATGATTCCATCTCCATTCACCCAGATTTGAATACCTACGGCGAAGAAGACAATTATGAATGGCGACAATATTTTTTAAGAGATGACGACACTTCTCTTTCAAAATGTCCCTACCATCGAATGTTAAAATTTCTAAAGATAGAGGACCGAACAAAAGCGCAGGAATGAATCCCTGCGCTTTATTTATTTTTACCCTAAAAGAGTAATCTCTCCCCAGCTTGCCCCCAAGTATCTCGATGTCTCTTCCACTAAACTACCCTTTAATAAATGCATATATCCATAATGGAAATTTATTGCTTTATATTTTTGAAACCTTCATCTGTTCTACTACGTATATAACAATATATAAAACAATGAGGACTGATTCACATGTTGTTGTACATTGATTTTGGTTCCGAAATACCTATTTATGAGCAGATCGTTACAGGGGTGATTAAGGGAGTTGGAGACGGTACTTTAAGTTCAGGTGAACTATTGCCTTCCATGCGAGAATTAGCTTCTGATTTAAATATCAATATGCATACCGTTCGGAAAGCCTATTTACAGCTTCAAGATATGGGCTTTATTGAAATCTTGAAGAAAAAAGGTGCTTTAGTTAGAGAGAAACCGACTGGTGATTCTAACGATTTTTATAGGCGAATAGAGCAGAAACTATTGCCTATTCTATTTGAAGCAAAGAGTCGGGGTATAACAAATTCTGAAATGCTGACATTAATAAATCAGCTAATGGAAGAAAAGATTGGAGGAAATAAAAATGACTGAGTTCCTACATGTTACCCTTAGCTTGATTCCCGCTTTTGTAATTATTTATTTTTTACCGGAATTATCACAGCATGACACGGCATTTGGTGTAAAGGTACCAAAAACCTACCAAAATGATTCCATTATTAAAAAAGAGAAAACCGTTTATCGTAAATGGAATCTTATTTGGGCTATCGGATTAAGCGGCTTACTCTGGTTTCCTTTCCAACTTGAAAATGAAGCACTAATGGGGTTAATTTTAGTTTTATTAATTTTCTTATATCTCGGGCTCAGCACATGGACTTTTTATCAATCCTACAAAAGGATTAAAGTTTGGAAGGCGAACTCAGATTGGAAGGAGCAGAAGAGTGAAGTTGTTGTTGTAGATACCACTTCTAGAAAAGATTTTCCAAAGAGTTCAATGCTTTGGTTTATCCTTCATGGATTTGTTACGTTTATCACCATTATTATTTCTATATCCCTATACAAGGAGTTACCTAATCAGATTCCCATTCACTTTAATGCACAGGGGGAAGCCGATAACTATGTGAGCAAGACCTGGTTGAGTGTCTTATCTTTACCTTTCATTCAGGTACTTTTCATTATTCTTTTTGCTTGGCTTCACAGAGTGATCTATAAAGCAAAATTAAAAATGAACCCGGAACAACCAGAGCTATCCAAGCTTCAGGGACAAATCTTTCGAAAAAAATGGGGAACGTTCTTTATCTTTTCATCCCTCGGATTAACCATTCTTTTTTTATTCATACAACTATCCATCCTAAATATTTGGGATTCAAGTTGGATTTTTCCTAGCTCAATGATTTACACTTTCCTAGTCCTAGCATGGGTTATGATTCTCTCCTTCAAATACGGGCAAAGCGGAAGTCGGTATATGAAAGAAGAGATGGATGCACATAGTAAAGTCATCCATAGAGACGACGATCAATTTTGGATTATGGGCCAATTTTATTTTAATAAGGAAGACCCCTCCCTTATTGTTGAAAAAAGAGTTGGAGTTGGTTGGACCGTCAACTTAGGAAGACCAATGGGGTGGGTGCTATTAGTAGGTCCGTTGGTAGTTTTGTTTGGGATTATTATATTTGATTTACTTGGAGTTATTTAAAAAGAGGCCACCAATAGGTAGCCTCTTTTATTTAATACTATTCGCTTTTTACAACAGCATGCCCACCGAACTCATTACGAAGAGCCGCAACAACTTTACCGTGGAACGTATCATTTTCAAGAGAACGATAACGCATAAACTGTGAAAGGGCAATAACTGGAGCTGACGCTTGTAAATCAAGTGCAGTTTCAACCGTCCATTTACCCTCACCAGATGATTGCATAACACCACGGATTCCTTCAAGCTTAGGATCCTTTTTAAATGCATTCTCCATCAACTCAATTAACCAAGAGCGAATAACAGAACCATTATTCCATACTCTCGATACTTGCTCATAGTCATAGTCGAATTGACTTTTATCTAGGATTTCATAGCCTTCAGCAATTGCTTGCATCATACCATACTCAATACCGTTATGTACCATCTTTAAGAAGTGACCACTTCCTGGATTTCCAGTGTAAAGGTAGCCGTTTTCTATAGAAATGTCGCGGAACAGACCTTCTACATGTTTCCAAGCCTCTGGGTCAGCACCAATCATCGTACAAACACCATGTCTAGCACCTTCCATACCGCCACTTGTACCACAATCCACAAAGTAGATTCCTTTTTGTTTTAACATTTCCCCGCGACGTAACGTATCTTTATAGTTAGAGTTCCCACCATCAATCATGATGTCACCTTCTGTCATATACCCAGCTACTTCTTCGACGACTTGCTCTGTAATATCCCCAGCTGGTACCATAAGCCATACGACTTTTGGTGATGGAAGCGCATCAACTAGTTCTTTATTAGAAGCGTATGTTGTAACTCCTTCTTGTCCGATTTTAGCAACTGCTTCTGCATTAACGTCTGTCGCAATTACGTTGTGTCCGTGATCCTTCATATTTAAAGCTAAATTATAGCCCATTTTTCCAAGACCGATTAAACCAATATTCAATGGAAAATCCTCCTTATGTACTCATTCACTTTTTAGAATCTCCTATATTGTAACGATTCAAACGCATTTCCGCAATTGATTCACCGAGGAAGATAAAAAATGCGCATGCGCCTCGAATAGGCGACTTTATAATTTCGTTAATAATAAAAAAATGGGTCTGGAGAATGTCCAGAACCACTTTTTCATTATGCTGGTAATATAATGGGCCTTTCCCCAAGTAAATACTCAAGAATGGCATCTGTATATTGGCGGTCACGGATACCTTGGTTTCCAAACATCACATTGATTTCAAAGAAATACAGCTTTTCTCCGACTTGCGCAATATCGAAGCCAGCATGATCAATGTTTAGTGTAGTCGCGGCTTTTTCAACTAACTGAATGGCCTCCATTGGGATATTTTCATAGGAAATAATTCCACCCTGAGACACGTTTGTTAGGAAGTCATGGCCTTGGTTGACGCGCCAGTATGCTTCAATCACTTTATTACCAACCCAAACAATGCGTAAATCTTTCATAATTGGAAGGTACTCTTGTACATACCACACATCATTGTTTACGGCATATTGTAAAAAGTCTTGTTTATCATGAATCAAATGAACACCTTGCCCCATACTATTTCTAATTTCTTTTGCAATAAAGGGTACAGGCATTTCATCAAAAATATCGCGATCAATATCTGCTGCAGAACCTTTTATAAGCGTGTAAGGGACATGTTCGGGAAAAATTCCTTGGAATACCCTCGTTTGCTCTACTTTAGTATGACCAATTTGGTACGTTTCAATTGAAGGAAAAATCCTTTTCTTCAACCCATACACTAAAGTGTTTACTTGCCAATACTCTGGAAACAACACAACATCTGCTTCAAGGACTGTGTCCAGTTCCCGATACATATTCTCGGGTTTGATGTAAGTCACATCCTGGATCCCAATCGTCCGATAAGGATTAAACGTGACGAATTTCATCTATTCCTTCCCTCATCTTTCACTATGTCTATTAAAATATGAAATTCAAACTTAAAAAGGCACAACAAAAGTATTTTACTCTGAAATAGGAAAAAAGAGTATAGGATAATGAAGGAAAATTTTTCGACATCTCACCAGTGTAACGTAATCTCAGCTATTCGCCTGATATAAACAGAACAGAACCATAAAAGCATGAGTCCAACTATAAGAGTAAGCCCTTTTTTAAGAGAGAAGTTTACCCTTGTTCCCAAAAAGTGAAAAACAAAAGCCAGATTCGTGTACCAGAGGAAAGCACCTATCATCATGCATATGAGTATAATCCAGACCATCACAGGAGAAAATTCAACCCTCAATGTGTTTAATGTTGACCCAAAGTGATGATACCAATTGGCAAAGAGAAAAGGATTAAAAAAGGCAATGGCTAAACCAGCTAGAATCGGTGAATTTCGCCTTGGGGTGTCCACTGAAAAAGCTTGTAACAAGTGTGAAAATCCAAAATAAAAAAGAACAAAAGCACCGAATGCATAACCAACCAACTCTACCTTTAGTTGTAAAAACCAACCTGAATAGCCGAAATAAATGACCCAAATATAAAAAATTTGAACTGATAATGCTCCTAGACCCAATAACCAGGCTTGTTTAAAGCCTTGATGTAATCCTCGATGAAATAATTCAATATTAAGAGGGCCGACTGGCGCCACTAGCCCCAACCCAATTGCGATATATTGTATACATACCATGATGAAATCCATACTTCTTTTGCCCCCCATCTTGTCCTACTTCATTTTATGCAAGGGAGCGTCTTGCTCATGCTGGATTTTATGGAGTAATGGATGAAAGCATAAATCAACCAACCACTATCCTCCACACACATGATATTTTTTCCTCCATACCCTTTTTCTTTTCGAATGTTTACTTACAGATTTCAAATACTACATGATGGATAAGCCATTTATCCAAATGCTTATAGGGGGTAGTACGCGTGCAGCAACAAACAAACATGACAAATATGCAGCAAAAACAGACTACAGGGAATCTACGTACATCCGACCAGGTGGGTCCACAGCAAAATCATGGTGGGCATGAGTTATTTGACGCACATGAAGTAATTTCTTGTTTGACAGGTACAATTGATCAATACGTGATGTATCGTCAATATGTAAAAGACCAGGAACTACTTAATATTATGGATCGACAACAATCATTTATCACCAACCAATACAATCGTGTTGTTGAGACATTGAGTACTGGTCAGAAACCGTCAATCCAAGCAACCACTTATAACATGAACCAAACACATGATGTTACGTATGGTTTAAAACCATCACAACCAAAAAAACCAGCACAAACGGTATCAGATATTACGGAGGAATGTGTTTCTAGCCTATTGGCATCTGCCGTAAAATCAGTTTGTACTGGAACAACCATGGCTGCATTAGAGACAACAAACCCAGTGTTAAGACGTGTGTTTGCTGACAGTATCCCGAATTTTATTGAGTTGGGATACGAATTATTCTTATATCAGAATAAACACCATTACTATCAAGTACCCCAGTTAAGCATGCAAGACCAGACACAAATGATGCAAAGCTATGCACCTATTCAAACTGCTCAAATGAATCAAAACATGATGCAGTAGCCCCGTATATTGCAAAAAAGAGGCCAGTCGTAGTGACGGCCTCTTTTCCTTTAAACCACTTTTTTTCCTTCATAAATAGTTGGTTCTTTTTTATGATATAAATTCATGATATTAGTGCGGTGTAAATAAATCATACCAAGCGTTAATAAACTAAACACAATTAAATTGAACTGATGCTGATCAATAAATGCATATACCACCATCGATAACGGGGCAGTCAACGATCCAAACACAACATACTTTGTAATCCAAATCATACCGAAAAATACGACGAGTCCAACAATTAACATAATTGGATTATAAGCTAATAAAACACCCGCTGACGTTGCGACTGCTTTTCCTCCTCTAAACCCTGCAAAGATTGGAAAACAGTGCCCTAACACCGCAACCATTCCTACAAGTAAAGGTGAAGCATCCAATCCATAAAACAAGACCGCTAAAACAGGTAAAAACCCTTTTAAACAATCGCCGAGAAATACCCCTACTCCTGCCTTTGGACCTAAAGTAGCAAATGCATTGGTAGCTCCTAAGTTCCCACTACCGTGTTCTCGAATATCAGTCTTGTAGAAATACTTTCCGATAATAAGTGCAAATGGTATGGATCCACTGAGATAGCTGATAACATAAATCCACCAATCCACCTATATCCCCCCTGTTCATGTAACCGTAAAATTGGTTAATGCTTACAAATCCCCTTTCTTTATTATACAAAATAGACAAGATTATGGAACCGGGAAATCATAACAATACGCAAATGTATAACTACAGCCATAGTAGATAATATTATCTTTGAACATTTCTTACGTGAGGTGATAATGATGGCAGATTTCCAAAAAAATCAAGGCAAAAACCAAGAGCGCATGAAAGAAAGTGCACTTAAAGAAGCTGAACAAGCACTACAAGGTGACCCTTTAAAAGAGGCTGTTGAAAAGAAGAAAAAATAAATAAAAAAAATTTAAAAAAGTCTCATTAGGCTGTAACCTAATGAGACCTTTTTCGTCTAAGTATTTAGAGATTAAAATTTGACAGTAGGACCGCTAGTTGGATCTGGATGATCCGCCTGGTCAGCAAAAGCTTGACCTCCAGCAACAGAAACTAGAGCAAACACTAGAGCTAAAGCAGCAAACCATTTTTTCATAATGAATCCTCTCCTTTAAATTAATTTGTATATATTTCTTAGGGCATCATTAGACACCCTGAAATAATGAGATGATAACTTATAACGGTATGAGTTCTCATAATAGGTGGCTAAGATTTCAGCATAAGTTGCCAAGTATTCAAACATGTTATGTTCGGAGAAATAAGGAATAACTTTTTCTTTTAAGAAACACTCAAACTCTTCTGACTGAGGGTCCGATAGCAAATATTGATAGGTCTTAAAATGGTATTCATACTCTACAAGGTCCTCTTCCATTTCTGCTAAGATATAAAGGGCCTGTTTCACCCATCCTTTTGCTAATTCATAATTTTTCGTTTTATAGTACTCCATGACCAACGAAAAGATTGAATGCAGTTTTCGGGTGTAATCCTTCTGTTCCCTATATTCAATACTTTTTAGATAATGTTCAATGGCTTGTTCTGATTTTTCCTGAAGAGAAAACAGGTAGCCTAAGTTATGATGGACCATTCCTCTCAGGTTGGAATCATTTAAGGTTTCAGCAATTTTACTAGTTAACAGTAGACTTTCTTCTGCTTTTTTCCATTCTCCACTCCGTTGAAAAGAAATCCCAAGTAATAGCTGACATTCAGCACTGCGCTTGAAGTTATAAACTGCCTGATAGATAGCCAGAGCTTGGTTCGTGTAGCGAAGACAAATACTTACTTTCCATAGACGGCTGCTTGTGAGTGCAATGGAATAATAGAGATCAGCTTCTTCCCACTTTTCAAAGACGTTACTAGCCAAAAAACCCTCCGCTTTCTTGTACTTATCATAAGCTGATGAATACTGGCTGCGAAGGTAGGCATGTAAACCTTGGAACTTAAAAAAGTAGTAAAGAAGTTCATCTGTAAGTAATGTTGAGATTTCTTCAATTCGCTTTATCTGCTTTTGAGCTGAACCTAGGTCACGATTCAGTAGATGATATCGAAGTTCAAACAGAAGAAAATGAATCATACTTGTTGAATCATTTCGTTGATCAACTGCTTCTTTTAACCTCGCATACTCACTAACCGCCTTATCTTTTTCCTGATTGACAATGGATTTATACCAGTCTTTTAAATCATCTAGGAGATTAGGCTCTGTTTCATCTACCAATAAAATATTTAATCGGTTACATAGCAGTTCAATAACCTCTTCACTTGGTAAGCTCTGGTTGTTCTCAATTTTAGATAAATAGGAAACTGAGATAATACCATTTGCCAACTCTTCTTGGGTCATATTTTGCTGATGTCGATAAAAACGAATTCTCTCACCAATTTTCATTCCATCAACCTCTATTACATAGTGTACCTATCATTATACTCTAATTATTCCTATTAGTCTGAAAAATCTGATAGTAATATTTTATCATTTTGGTATTTTCATATAGGACAATAATCATGGTTTTGTTAAAAACAATACATTTTGCTAGGTCGATGGAATGAAAAGGTGTGCTATTTTAGTTTAATACAGCTATAGAGAAGTCCTGAGAACCAGATGGTACGTTGTACGCCTGGATTTCAATTGTATAGGTACCACTTTCAGAAGTATTGATAAAGACATTCTCTACGTTATTAACGCCATCCCAATTGTTGTTATACGGATAAGAGAAGTCATTCCCAATATACGTTTGACCACTTGGAGAAGTTACCACTAAATCTAAGTCATTAACAAGGGAATAAGACGCTGATGGGTTCCCTGGATAATCTGTCCAAACTAGAGAGATTCTTAAAGGATCACTACCATCAGCTGTAAAGGAGTAGCGAACCGTTTGTCCAGTAGAAAGTGCTTGACTCTCATTGACATAACCTACGTTCAGTGACTTATCTAATGCAACTCTACCCCATCCTTGATCATTAAAGCTTGCACCAACATTTGTTGCACCTGCAATTAAAGAAGCCTTTAATAGGGAAGGTTTTGGCGTTACACTTCTATTTTCCATGTAATGTTCTCTTAAAAGAGCAACCGAACCTGCTACGATCGGAGTGGCCATTGATGTTCCACCCATGTAAGCATACTTGCTATTGTAAGTTGCCCAGAAAGAAGAATCAGATGCTAGTGATGAACGAGCGGAAAGAATAAATGTACCTGGTGCAGATACATCTGGTTTTACACGTCCATCAGAAGTAGGACCTCTTGAAGAGAAGCTCGCTACCTGGTTAGGATTATCAGCATAGGATCCAAAGCTCGGACGATAATTCTCAGTAGCCCCTACTGTAATCGCGTTTTTCGCAGTACCCGGTGAGCCAATTGTTCGGCTGTTTGGACCATCATTCCCAGCTGCAAAAAGTACAGTCATATCGTTATTCCACACGTATTGGTCAACTTGTTGAGATGATGTTGTGTAAGCTCCATTTACAGAAGCACCCCAAGAGTTCGTGTGGATTCTTGCTCCAGCATTATAAGCTTGAGAAAATAGACTATTCAAGTTAGATGGAAGTCCTCCTAATCCACCTGAACTATCCATAACAGATTGGAACACTAAGCTAGCGCCTGGTGCCATTCCTTTTTCCATCGATCCATTTCCAAGTACCGATCCAGCAACATGTGTCCCATGACCATGTGGATCACTTGAATTACCTGTACGTCCCCAAGCATATAGCCCCGTAATTTTCCCTCTAAAAGCTTCGTGCATAGAGCTATCGTTTCTCCCCGTATCAAGACCTGTATCAGCAACCGCAACCGTCTGACCAGATCCAGTTAAACCGTAATTGGCTTGGGAAGTGTTCACTCCGATAATCTTTGCACCCTCTGAGTTCATTAGCTTAAACTCAGGTGCTTGTGTAATAAAGGCTACATCATTTTGGTAGCTATATTGAATAAGGTCCTCTAAACCTTTAGCCTGAACTTCTTTCACATTCCCCTTTACATCATGAATCGTAGCTTTTACTAATTCAGATGCTCCTTTTTCAAATAGAGCCGGGTCCATTTTGTATAATGGAAGGTATGCTTTAACAGAGGAAACATCCTCTAGGGCCTCCACTTTACTAACATCTACACCCTTTGAATCTACGATAAATGCAAAGTCAGGAATATAATCTCCTACTTCAACACCTAACTTAGTCAAAGCAGCTTTGTTATCCTCTGTGATCGGTCCATCAAACTGGACGACATACAGCGTATTCCCTTCTGGTACTACCTCAAGTTTTTTTTGTAAGCCTTTTGGAATCTTCACATCCGTTGTATCTACTAAAAACTGTGCCTTTCCAAAAGACCCCTTTTTCCCAACATCCATTTGAACCTTCCCTGTCTCTAAAAAGGTTAGCTCTCCGTTGGATGCTGTTGTGTGATTACCTGGTGTGACGGCTAAAGATGCAACGAGAGCTGCTGTAGAAATGGCCGCAAGAAATTTGTACCTTCTCTTCTTCAAACTAAAAACCCCTTCCTGAATGGTTTTACCGATTCAAGATGCCTGAAACATCTCAACATCCACTGTATCAAGCATTCAGGATTCTTTGTATTGTTAAAATTCATAATTTTTCCGCAGTCTAATCCCCAGTTTTTCTATCCAATTTTCCCAATATCAAAATGGGAGGAAATTTAATAAACTAATAGAATTGCTAGTTCGTTTTGGGGTGGCGTGTTTCGATTCGTTGCGTTCCCTCTTAGTGCAGATTTGACTTGGGAAGGGCACGTTTAGCCTTGATCCCCTCAAAGAAAATACCTTAATCCCTTCTATTCCTATCCTAAAAATTGCCATTCCCTCCTTTTTCCATTGCCCAATCCAATCATAGAAAGCTCTTTTAGCTCTCCACTTTTTCCATGCATTTTCCCAATACAATAAGTTCTCCCTCCGTGTTACGATATGATTGAATTTTCAAACAAAGGAGGTGACATCAATCGTTTTACGAGTTCCTTCCGTTCGCAGCCTTAGAGTACATACCTCTCTTGCACGGTTGTAGTTCGTATTCAAACTAAAAAATTTAAGGAGTGGTTCATTCATGAAAAAGTTAAATCTAGTATTTCTTTCTATCATTCTTCTTATCTCTTGCTTCACATCAAGCGCTTTAGCTGTGTCTCCAGAATTAAATACTTCAGAGGATCTAAGAGTACTTATCCAGCCAAAAGATAGTAAGGACAAAGCAAGCTTAAAAGCTAAATACGGTGTTCGTTGGGATTTTAATGAAAAAGGATTTACAACCAATGTGAACCCGAAGCAATACGAGGCTCTAAAGAAAAATAAAAATCTAGAAATCTCTTTAGTTGATAAAATTTATTTAGAAAATGTAAAGGCAGAAGCAACTCGCTCCACAACTCCATCTGATCAAACACCATGGGGAATGGAAGCCATTTATAATGACTCAAACCTTCAAGCTACAAGTGGTGGAGACAACATCCGTGTAGCTGTGCTAGATACGGGAACTTACACAGATCACGTGGATCTTGTTAATAATGTGGAACAATGTAAAGATTTCAGTCAAAATCGTTCTCCAATTCTCAATGGAAAATGTGATGATAAGAATGGGCACGGTACCCATGTGGCTGGAACAGTATTAGCTGATGGTGGCTCGGATGGTCAAGGTGTATATGGGGTTGCTCCTGATGCTAAACTTTGGGCCTACAAAGTTTTAGGAAATAGTGGATTTGGATACTCCGATGATATTGCAAATGCGATTAAGCATGCTGCAGATGAAGGAAATCGTCTAGGTGTCAATGTGGTTATCTCCATGTCACTAGGATCAAGTTCAAAAGATAGTTTAATTGCTAGTGCTGTAACGTATGCAGTAGACAACGGAGCTCTAGTTGTGGCGGCTGCAGGAAACGACGGTCCTAACCCTGGAACAATCGGTTATCCGGGTGGACTTTCTGATGCTATTGCTGTAGCAGCATTAGAGAATGTGCAAGCAAACGGAAACTACCGTGTAGCAGATTTCTCTTCTAGAGGGGTTTCTGGTGGAGCTGGAGACTATTCTATCAGTGAAGGTGATGTTGAATTATCAGCACCTGGTAGAGCGATCGAATCTACTTGGAAAGATGGAAGCTACAATACTATTAGTGGAACTTCCATGGCGACTCCACACATCTCTGGTCTAGCTGCAAAAATCTGGGCAGAAAACCCAAGCATGTCTAACACTCAATTAAGAGCTGAGCTACAAGCTCGTGCAAAAGCCAATGATGTAAACGGTGGGCTTCATGCTGCATCTGGTGATGACATCGCTTCAGGTTTCGGTTTCCCACTCGTTCAATAATGAATAAGCAAACGGCAGCCCCAAAGTGGAGCTGCCGTTTTTTTTGTAAGATTTATAGTGTGCTGGATTAGTTATCCGAAGTTAGGTACACGTTATCCGAACTTAGACACCAGTTATCCGGAGTTAGACACTCTTTATCCGAACTCAGATACTAGTTATCCGAAGTTAGACACTCTTTATCCGAACTCAGATACTAGTTATCCGAAGTTAGACACTCTTTATCCGAACTCAGATACCAGTTATCCGAAGTTAGACACTCTTTATCCGAACTCAGATACCAGTTATCCGAAGTTAGACACTCGTTATCAGAACTCAGATACCCGTTATCCGAACTTAGACACCACAATTCAGAACTCAGGCACCTCTTTTCAGAACTCAAGCCCCTTTTTCAGAACTCAAGCACCTCTTTTCAGAACTCAGAGGATGAATCCGCACTCTACCCCCTACTCCGAAAACAACATCTGAATCCCTTCCGCAAATGGTGCCTGAACAACACCTTTTTCAGTAATAATGGCCGTTATATATTCATTTGGCGTCACGTCAAACGCTGGGTTAAACACCTGCACATTCTCTGGGGCTGTCTTCACGCCTTGGATCTCAGTCACCTCTTCAGGCGCACGTTCCTCTATCGGAATCTCCTCTCCACTTTCAATCGTCACATCAAAAGTAGAAAGCGGCGCAGCCACATAAAACGGAATATTGAATTCTTTAGCTAAAACCGCCAAACCAAACGTACCAATTTTATTGGCTGTGTCCCCATTGGCTACAATGCGGTCAGCCCCAACAATAACCGCTTTAATATCCTTCGTCTTCATTGTATGGGCAGCCATATTGTCTGTGATGAGAGTAACGTCCACACCTGATTGCATCAGCTCCCAAGCAGTTAAACGGGACCCCTGCAAAACAGGACGTGTTTCACATGCGTATACTTTAAAATCGATTCCCTTCTCTTTTCCGATATGAAAAGGAGCTAACGCTGTTCCATAACGTGCTGTCGCAATGGAACCAGCATTACAAATGGTCATCACCGCTTCTCCATTTTTCAATAGGGAAAGAGCATGCTCCCCAATTTGTCTGCAGATAGCCTCATCTTCTGCCTGGATTCGAATGGCTTCATGAATCAGTTCCGTTTTGGCTTCATTAACGGTTTGCGCGCATTCTACAGATTGCACCATTCGGTCTAAAGCCCAGAATAAATTGACAGCTGTTGGTCGTGATTCTGCTAGATAATCTCGATCCTTCTTCAGTTGTGCTCTCCACTCTGCTAGTTCAGAGGTTTCATAGCCCTGAGCCGCTAAAGCTAAACCAAATGCAGCTGTAATCCCTATGGCAGGAGCTCCTCTAACCTTTAATGTCACAATACTATCGTAAACATCTTGAATAGTTGTAAGCTCTATATATTCGGTACTTTCCGGTAATGCCTGCTGATTCAACAGCCGAATGTGATCATCCTTCCATTCAACTGAAACCGGTATTGCTGTTTGAATTGTCATGCTGTATCAAACTCCTTTATGCTTGACTAAACCAGGCGATTTCCTGCTTGAACGCTTGAATTGAAGAAATTTTTTCTCTGTTTAAAATAAGAGAGCGGCCTAGTCTAATCGTGTTTTTCTTCGCTGTTAATCGGCTCTTTTCATCCTCGATTCCATCTAGGTCCTTAACATGAGATAGACCAATGGTTCTTCTAATCAACTCACAGCCTGCATAGCCTACTGAGTCTTTCCAAATTTTTTCGAGTACATAGTCTAAATAGCCTTCTGTTTTTGTGAAAACATCCTGACCGTCTTGCTCCCAGCAACGAGAGAATTCTTCTCTAAATACGGCCCATACAGTTTCAATATGGTTGATAATAGGAGCTCTATTTTCATCTGGTCTCGTAATCACCTGAAATAGTAAGTTTGCAAATACTTGCCCCACATCAAATCCAATGGGTCCATAGAAGGCAAACTCAGGATCAATCACTTTTGTTTCCGTTTCACTCGCAAAAATACTGCCGGTATGTAAATCACCGTGAATCAACGCTTCCCCTTCTGTGAGGAATGTCTTCTTTAATTTCGCAACTTCAAGTTTTAATAAAAAGTCTCCCCACAATTTGTGAACTTCTTCTTGTAACCCATCTTCAAAATCATTCGTATCGTGGTTAAAGAATGGGTCGGTGAGTACTAAATCCTCTGTAATTTTACATAGGTCTGGATTCACAAATTTTTTGGCCAATTCCTTTTTCTCACCTGGGTCTAATGCATAATCTGATGTATAAAATAAGGTTCTCGCAAGGTATTGTCCTACATGCTCAGAAAGTAAAGGATAGTTTTCACCTTGAATCAATCCTGTTCTCGCAATCGTTAGATGTGATAAATCCTCCATTACCGTAACCGCAAGCGTATCATCCGTGTAATACACCTCAGGAACAAGTCCAGGTGCATATTTTCCATGAAGCTTTAATGCATTCGCTTCAATGACTGCACGGTTCAAAGACAATGGCCAGCTTTCTCCCACTACTTTCGCATAAGGAAGGGCCTGCTTGATAATGACCCCCTTCTCTTTTCCCTTCTCCACAATATGAAAAACTAGGTTTAAATTCCCATCTCCGATTTCACGACTCTCCAGAACAGTGTCATTTTTAAATAAATTTAATTGATAAGCAAGCTCGATTGCTGCTGATTCTGTTAATGGTTGATAAGTCTGTTCAACTTGAGCTGGTATCGCCATACCGAACTCCTCCTTTTTCACTAGAAAATATAGTCGTTAAGGAGCTTTTACTGAAAAAATAAAAGCCCCTTTCTCACAAGAAAGAGGCTTGAAAATTAGATTTCGCACCTCTTATCTACCAGAAAGCATACACTTTCTGTTGGAATTAGCACCGTGCCTTGTTGGTTTATGTACCAGGCGCAAAATAGTCGCGCCCCGTTTCACAACGGTATTACGGTCGGTTGCTGGGCTTCATCGGGCCAAATCCCTCAGCCTACTCTTGATAAGAGAAGATATTAAACTTTTAGATTTTTTAAATCACTTGATGAGAATCATACCAAGTGATGAATTTTGTTGTCAATCATTTTTTTTAGGATAATGGTTAGATAGTTCTGTTCTAGATTTTACTGTTACTGGAAGATACGGAACGGATACTTTTGTTTCTGTTCCAAATTTTACTTTTACTGGAAGATATGGAACGGATTCTATTGCTTCTGTTCCAAATTTTACTTTTACTGGAAGATATGGAACGGATTCTTTTGCTTCTGTGCCAATTCTTACTTTTACTGGAAGAAACGGCTCAGATCTTCTGTTTCTGTTCCAAATCTTACTTTTATTGGAAAAAACAGCACAGATTCACAGGTACAATCTCCTCCAAAAACTGCACTTAGTACAAATCCGGTCTACGATCATCAAAGATCGGGATTCGCTTACGGATATCGTTGATTGTTGAAAAATCTACATCCGCTGAAACAATTCCTTCTTCTGTTCCACCTTCAGCCAAAATTTCGCCCCATGGATTGATAATAAGCGAGTGAC
Organism: Bacillus carboniphilus; assembly: GCF_039522365.1. Taxonomy (GTDB): domain Bacteria; phylum Bacillota; class Bacilli; order Bacillales; family JC228; genus Bacillus_BF; species Bacillus_BF carboniphilus. The sequence continues at coordinate 53,113 of NZ_BAAADJ010000063.1, forward strand.
CACCAAATGTATTGGCCGGATCCTCGCCTACCCGGTTACATGCGATGACGAATGCTTGGTTCTCGATGGCACGCGTAACTAATAGATTTTTCCAGTGCTCAATGCGAGGTAATGGCCACTCTGCCACAACGTACAATACTTGTGCACCTTCCACCACGTGCTTTCGGAGCCATTCAGGAAAACGGATATCATAACAGATGAAGCCAGCACTTGGTAAGCCCTCTAGCTCAAAATGACCGTCCTCCACTCCAGCCTTCAAGTGAAGGTGCTCATCCATCAGTTTGAAAAGATGAAGCTTACTATATGACTTTATGTGTTCACCTTGATTATTTATGACAAGGAGTGTATTCTCCACACCGCCCTCAGTTTCATTGGCAACAGACCCTGCAACTAAGTGGACCTTCCATTTTGCCGCTAATTTTTTCAAAAAGTCTATTGAAGTTTTGGCCTCTTTATCTGCAATTTCATCTAATCTGGTCAAGTCATAACCAGTGGTCCATAGCTCTGGTAAAACAAGGAGGTCGTGGCCACTTTCTGCTCCCTTTCGAACCCATTTCTCGACTTCTGAGAAATTTTCTTCAGGGTTTCCAAAAGCAATATCCATTTGAATACAACCAATTTTCATGAGATTTTATCCTCCTTTTTTGAATCTGACTCTTTACAGTTTGCATTTTAAGTTATACCATTTGTAACTAGAATTTGAAAAGGAATAATTTTGGGAAAATTGTAACTTACATGAACCCTTTTATCTTTTAAAAACTAAAAAGAGGTGTCTTTATTGGTACATTACCCTTCTTCGGATTTATTAAAAGAATTACCCAAGCAGTTCTTTGCTTCACTCGTTCAAAAAGTAGGGAAGCTAACTGCTGAAGGACACGATATTATCAATTTAGGACAAGGAAACCCGGACCTTCCGACTCCACCCCATATCGTAAAGGCCCTTCAAGAAGCTGCTGTGAACCCTTTACATCATAAGTATTCTCCATTTCGTGGGCACATGTTTTTAAAAGAGGCAGTTGCCACTTTCTATGAACGTGAATACGGGGTCAAACTAGATCCAGCGACAGAAGTAGCTGTTTTGTTTGGTGGAAAAGCTGGGCTTGTGGTGCTACCTTCTTGCTTGTGCAATCCAGGTGATACCGTTCTCGTACCTGATCCTGGATATCCGGATTATTGGTCAGGCATCACGTTGTCTCGGACAGAAATGCATACCATGCCTCTTCTTGAAGAAAATCAGTTTCTACCTGTTTATGAAGATATCCCGTCTACTGTTAGTGAGAAGGCAAAACTCATGTTTTTGAACTATCCTAACAATCCGACTGGTGCAGTGGCTACACCCGAGTTCTTTGAAAAAACAGTGAGTTGGGCTGGAGAAAATGAAGTTTGCGTTGTCCATGATTTTGCGTATGGCGCTATCGGTTTCGATGGTGTAAAACCACCTAGCTTTTTACAAACAGAAGGCGCAAAAGATATTGGTGTTGAGATTTATACTTTGTCTAAAACGTTTAATATGGCTGGCTGGCGCGTTGGCTTTGCGGTTGGGAATAAGAGTGTGATTGAAGCATTGGAGCTCTATCAGGATCACATGTATGTCAGCTTATTCGGAGCTGTTCAAGAGGCTGCAGCTACTGCTTTGCTTGAGTCCCAGGACTGTGTCCATGAGCTCCGTGCAACCTATGAATCTAGAAGAAACGTTTTTATTTCTTCTCTCCATGACATTGGTTGGGAGGTTCAATCTCCGCCAGGGTCCTTCTTTGCTTGGTTGAAGGTTCCTGAAGGACTAACGTCACAAGAGTTCTCAGATATCTTGATGGAAAAAGCGCATGTTGTGGTTGCACCGGGTGTTGGATTCGGTACACATGGTGAAGGATATGTTCGCGCTGGTTTATTGACCTCTGAAGAAAGATTGAGGGAAGCTGCGGAACGGATTAAGCGGACGTCTTTGTTTTAAGGTAGATCGGACTCTCGTTCCGTTATTTGTGTAAAAAAGCTGGTTTTCGGTGGATAGCCGGACTCTGGTTCCGTTATTCTCTCTTTTTGGCTCCTTTTTTGGCTGGATTTTATTAAATAACGGATCCTCTGTCCGCAAAAAGCTTAAAATAGGTTGTTTTTGGCCAAATAACGGATCGTGTGTCCGCCAATTTTTTTATACGGACTCTGGTTCCGTTATTTGTATAAAAATGCCGGTTTTCGGGGAGGAGCCGGACTCTGGTTCCGTTATTCGTCCATTTTGGCGCCTTTTTTGGCTGGATTTTATTAAATAACGGATCCTCTGTCCGCGAACCACTTAAAATAGGCTGTTTTTGGCCAAATAACGGATCGTGTGTCCGCCCAAAATCACCAACAGAAAAAATGTATTGACTTTTTATTTTTTTCTTGCGATAATCCAAATTGTTTAAATCGAAACTTTCAAAACTTTATATAAACCTTTTAGGTTTCTTATCAAGAGCAGGTGGAGGGGCAAGCCCGATGAAACCCGGCAACCGACCGTAATACCGTTGTGAGACGGGGCGCAAATTTTGCGCCTGGATTCAAATCCAGTAAGGCACGGTGCTAATTCTTGCAGCAATAGCTGACCGATAAGAAGTCGTTAGTCTACTAACCTCTTCTTTTCGAAGAGGTTTTTTTATTTTTACTTGCGCAATACAGAAAGGATGTTGACTCATGAGTGAAGTAATCGCCACTTATTTGATACAAGATACGAAACACAACTTAGAAAAAAAGGCAGAGTCCATTTCCATTGGGTTAACAGTGGGGTCTTGGACGGATTTACCTTCAATCGAGCAACAGCAATTATCCAAACATAAAGGACGCGTTCTGAGCGTCGAGGTACTGGAGCAAACTAACTCCGCCACACATGGTGTCATTAAAATAGCCTACCCAACCTTAAACTTTTCTGAAGATTTACCAGCGGTTTTAACCACTGTTTTTGGAAAATTATCACTAGATGGGGAAGTAAAGCTAATAGATTTAGAGTTTCCGTCCAGCTGGAGCCATGTTTTTACAGGGCCTCGATATGGGATTGAAGGAATTCGTGAGTTCGTTGACGTTTATGACCGTCCATTGATTATGAGTATTTTTAAAGCGGCGATCGGAAGAGACTTAGAGAACCTTGGCGTTCAATTAAGAAACCAAGCCTTAGGCGGAGTAGATTTTATTAAAGATGATGAGATCCTTTTCGAAAACCCGCTAACGCCCTTTGAAAAAAGAATCACAGCCGGTAAAGAAATCCTGGACCAAGTGTTTTCAGAGACTGGGAAAAGAACTCGATATGCGGTGAACTTAACAGGTCGTACATCTTCTTTAAAAGACAAAGCTCGAAAAGCAAGAGAGCTCGGTGCAGACGCCCTCCTTTTCAACGTTTTTGCCTACGGTTTAGATGTTTTAGCTGAGTTACGGGAAGATGATGAGATCGGACTTCCTATTATGGCACACCCTGCTGTAAGTGGAGCCCTTACATCTTCTAAAGATTACGGGTTCTCTCATGAGCTTTTACTTGGAAAGCTTGTCAGATTGAGTGGGGCAGACTTCTCCTTGTTCCCTTCCCCATACGGAAGTGTAGCTCTTGAAAAATCAGCAGCACTCGGAATTGGGCAGGCATTAACGGAAGAAAGTGCATGGAAACAAGCATTTCCGGTTCCATCTGCTGGCATCCATCCTGGTCTCGTCCCTCTTATTCTACGAGACTATGGTGTGAACTGCGTAATCAATGCAGGGGGCGGTGTCCACGGTCATCCTGATGGGGCAGCAGGTGGAGGAAAAGCCTTCACTCAAGCAGTCGATGCCGTTCTGGCTGGAATCACCCTACAGGAAAAAGCAGAAACGAGTGCTGAATTGAAAAAAGCAATCGAACTATGGGGAGCTGCGGAGGTTACGACATCATGAGTAAACCCATTATTTTTTGTGACTTTGACGGGACCATCACAAATACCGATAACATTATCGCCATTATGAAACGGTTTGCTCCACCTGAGTGGAATGCCATTAAAGACGATGTTCTATCCCAGACCATTTCAGTAAAAGAGGGTGTGGGGAAGATGTTCTCCCTTCTTCCAACTAGCGCGAAAGAAGAAATCATTGATTTTATCTTGGGGCACGCGAAAATCCGAGATGGGTTTAAGGAGTTTGTTTCTTTTACTCGCGAGCATGATATTCCTCTTTTTATCGTGAGTGGTGGGATTGACTTCTTTGTCTATCCTCTTTTACAAGAGTTTGGTCCATTCAGCGGCATTTACTGTAATGAATCGAACTTTGATGGTGAGACGATTGAAATATTATGGCCACATACCTGTGATGATCAGTGTTCAAACCATTGTGGTTGCTGTAAGCCGAGCATTTTAAGAAAGCTGGCTTCCACGAACCAACGAACTATCGTAATCGGGGATTCCATTACAGACCTACAAATTGCTAAGCAAGCTGACCACGTGTTCGCGAGAGACTTTTTATTAGAAAAATGCAAGGAGTTAAAGCTTCCTCACACTCCATTTGAAAGCTTCTTTGAGTGCATTACACAGTTAGAAAAAGAGTTGGAGGTGCAGGTATGAGTCAATACAGTGAAAAATGGGTTGAACTAGCGGAAATCAAACAAGAACTTGCTGAACGGGATTGGTTCATGGGGACCAGTGGGAATTTGGCCATCAAGGTTTCCGGGATACCTGTTCAATTTCTAGTAACTGCCAGTGGTAAGGATAAACGAAAAACGACAAACGCTGATTTTTTACTCGTAGACGGTGAAGGCTTTCCGGCTGAACCGACCAATGAAAAGCCTTCAGCTGAAACACTGTTGCATTGTGAAATTTATCGAAAAACAAATGCCGGCTGTTCCCTCCACGTTCATACAGTGGCGAACAATGTCATTTCAGAATTGTACGGGGACGAAGGTTCCATAGCATTTAAAGGGCAAGAGCTGATTAAAGCCTTTGACCTTTGGGATGAAGATGCGGAGCTTACAATTCCCATCATTCCAAACTACGCTGACATTCCGCAGCTAGCCGAGGCATTTTCTGATTATGTCTCTGGTGACTCTGGGGCTGTGTTAATCCGAAATCACGGAATCACCGTTTGGGGCCGCACTGGATTCGAAGCGAAGAAATTATTAGAGGCAAGTGAGTTTTTATTTCAATATCAATTGCAGCTACTGCAGCTGAAAAAAACTTTACAAACCAATTAGGAGGAAACTGAAATGACAACGATTAAAATCCAAGGAACCAATGAAGTCATTGAAAATCAAGAAGAAGTTGTAGCTTTTCTAGACCAACAAGGTGTTATTTATGAGCAATGGGATATCAACCAGCTTCCTGAAGGATTACGTGAGAAGTATGCATTAAGTGATGAAGAAAAGCAACAAATTTTAGATGCATTTGCTAGTGAAATTGCTGACATCTCAGAGCGTCGTGGTTACCAAGCACAAGACGTAATCTCTCTATCTGATACGACACCAAACTTAGATCAACTTCTTCAAAACTTTAAACAAGAGCATCACCACACAGATGATGAGGTTCGTTTCATTGTAAGTGGTCATGGGGTGTTCATTATTCAAGGGGCAGATGGTCGTTTCTTTGAAGTTTACCTAAACCCTGGGGATTTAATCTCTGTTCCACCAAACGTGCGTCACTACTTCACTTTACAAGAAGATCGTAAAGTTGTGGCTGTTCGTATTTTCGTGACACCTGAAGGTTGGGTGCCTATTTATGAGAAGGAAGAAGTAACGAACTAAACATTGATTGTTGAAACTCTGTTCTTTGAGCAGGGTTTTTTGTTTGGGTTGGATTGGGAGTTCTTTACGTAGTAGTAGTGGGCTGGGCTGTGGCCGAGGCCGCACTCAAGTTGTGGGTTTTAGCACTCAAAATTATTTTTTTGCACTCAAACCCTCCCTTTCCGCACTCAAATCGGTTTTCGCACTTAAATCTGTATTTTCGCACTCAAATCAACATTTACGCACCCAAAATCAAATTTTCGCACTCAAAACACAATTTCCGCACTCACCCCATGCTTCCCGTGCTGCTCTCCCATATTTTCTACCACTACAACGCTAAAGTTTAACGCTAAAACCCAATTTTCTATCACTAAAACGCCAAAATTTAAAGCTACAACCCCAAATTCCCTTCATCTATCCAATCACAAACCACATCACCATTAAAAAACCCCATAAAAAAAGAGAATACGCGGAAAAATTCCCTTTAACGAACCAGCCGCGCATTCTCCTCCTCTATTATCCCTTCATATCCTTCGACTTCTCCGTACAGCTGTCCATCGCCGCAATAATCGCCGAACGAAAACCTGCTTTTTCTAAAGTAGCAACAGCTTCAATCGTTGCGCCGCCCGGTGTACATACCTGATCTTTTAATTCACCTGGATGAATACCAGTTTCTAACACCATTTTAGCAGCCCCAAGTACAGCTTGAGCTGCTAATTTATAGGCCTGATCCCGTGGGATTCCTTGGCTGACTCCACCATCTGCCATCGCTTCAATCATCATATAGACGTAAGCTGGAGAAGAACCGCTGATCGCTGGGATTGCATCCATCAACCTTTCCGCGACAACCTCAACTTTCCCGAAGGTTTCAAGTAGCACCAAAGTATCCTCAAGCTCATCCTTTGTTACATTATCATTGACACTTAAGACCGTCATTCCCTCTCTAACAAGAGACGGTGTATTCGGCATTGTGCGAATCCCTTTTACATTTTCTCCGAACGATTCACGTAAGAAGTCTAATGTAACTCCTGCCGCCATTGTGATGACAATGGTTTCCTCACTAACCGTTAATTTTATTTCCTCAATCACCTTTTGATGAAGATTCGGTTTAACTGCCAGGAAAAGGTATTTCGCTCTTTCCGCTACTTCCTTATTGTCACTAGTCACCTTAATTCCATATTTTTCAGCAACTTGATCTAATGTATCATCCGTTGCTGCACTCGCCATAATTTGCTGTGGCTTGACGATTTCTGAGCTAAGCATGCCCTCAATAATGGCTCGAGCCATTCTGCCACATCCGATAAATCCAATTTTGCCTTCCAAATGAAGTCACATCCTATTTTCGTAGTTGGCCTTTGTCATTATACTGTACTTCGGAAGGTCTTTCAAAAGTGCTGTTTTCAAATGAATGTGAAATGCAGAACTTCACATATATAAAACCTTGTTTCAACGCTCCCTAACTTATTCAATTTCCTCAACCCTAGAAACAGGAATTTCAATTTTTGTTCCGACTACATCATCTGAATCCAAAGAAAAATCAGCAATAGCTTCAAATTCATAAGTACCTGGCTTTACATTCATATTTGTTATCTCACCAAATTGAACTCTGTGGGGCACATTTTGAATTAATGTTGTTTTCAATAATGGTTGATCCATCGCACCGAAATATTCAAAATCCCCATCTAGCTGATAGACATTAAAGTAAAAAATACTCCCACCATGATAAATATCTTTTTCTGCTTCTTCTCCCGTATAAGTGATGGTGGCATAAACGTGAATGATTTTTTCCCTATTCTTAACATATATAGTTACATTGAAATCATCCACTTGTTTCGATTCATCGGTGTTTTTCGGTTCCTTACTTAGATTTCCCTCACTGTTATTACTTGTACCACAACCAAATAGTCCGAAAACCAATAAGCATATACAGATGAAAAAATATAATGAATTTTTTATCATTCTCTCCCCCTTTAATTAAGAAGCCTATTATCGTATACTTTGTTGCTTTTGACAAAATAGTTGGTTCTATGAACATTGGAGGTTGATTTCCGTTGCAGGTGCTTGCTTTCCGTGGGCGGTCCGGGAGCCTCCTCGTCGCTTTCGCTCCTGCGGGGTCTCCCTTGTCCCTTCCTCCCACAGGAGTCAAGCACCTTCCACTCCAATCAACTGCGGTTTAATTACATGTGCAATAATCAACTATCTTTACAAAAACAGCGATTGAAAAAAAGAGCGGCCATTCTCTGTTGGAACACCGCACCTTACTCTATCCTTTAACATCTAACATATTTCCGCTTGAAGCCAATTCTCCCTTTATCCACTTCTTTTAAGATACTTTCGTATGCATTCAGGAAACTACTCTTTTTATTTTCCCGTTTGACTTCTACGATCCCTACTTCTTTTGCCGTCTCAATTGCCTCATCATGGAGTGGCAAATAGGAAACCCCAACGGTATATAGAAAATTATTCATACTTGATTTTGTTCGTTCTGGTGCATCGTGAATTGTTTTTTTCAGCAATTCAAGCATCCCTGAAATTTTGCTTTCGGAGAATTCAAAGTCTTTACGATTTCCTAAAAGCCAACAGTAGCAGCTCCAGCCCGCTGACATTCTCAGCTCTTCACCACTTGCGATCCATTTATCCGCAACGTCTTGTGCAATATCTGATTCCGATAAAGTGACAGCCACAACATAATCAGAAAGCATATAAAAATACGCGTCATCCATCCAACGATCATAATCCGACTCCGTCATAGCTTTTGGGTCTGCAATAATACCCGCAAAATACATGGCGTCATAGTTCCCTGTGGCATATAGCTCTTCCGCTAAAGGCTGATCTATTTTTATCTTCTTTGCGATAGGTTTCATAGCTCCAGTTGCAACGCCAAAAAGGGGCTCGTGTGCACCATTGGAGATGTACATTTTTTTCGATCGTTCCTTACCGAGTGCTTCAAGCTCTTGCATAACCGTTTCGAAATTCATCTGTTACACTTCCTTCTTTCTGGAGTTTCCCCCAAAGATTCTTGGCACGTCCATTACATCACCATTATCCTATATGAACCCCTACCATTAAAAGATATTTAACAAACTTAATAACAACTTTCCACACCACTCATTATTACTCCCGACTAAGTGCCATAGCATCTTTGACAAGCTCAATAAATGCATAATGCTCTTCCGCATGTGCTGAGTCCTGCGCAAGCTCTAATACCGACTCCAAGCTGCTTTCTCTCGCCCAATAACTGCCACGTAAGATTTCCGCAAATTCAGCAACCGCAGCTAAGAACTTGAGATCTTCAGGGAGATTGTCTCCTTCAAATGATACGGCTTGGTTGATTTCCTCAACTTCACCCGTTTCATCATTAAAAAACCTTACTCTTACTTCTCCTAGTTCGGTTGTATCATCCCTTAACTTCACTTCATATAGAGCCGTCACAGAATGACCCGCACCCACTTCTCCACCATCGACCGAATCATTTCTAAAATCCTCATCTCTTACATCACGGTTCTCATACCCTAATAAGCGATAACGGTCTACTTTAGCTGGATCAAATTCGACTTGAATTTTAGCATCCTTTGCGATTGTTTGGAGTGTACCGGTTAACTCCTCCATAAAGATTCTTCTCGCTTCTGAAAAACTGTCAATGTATGCGTAATTTCCATCTCCATCATTAGCAAGCTGCTCCATGAGGACATCATTATAGTTACCCATCCCAAAACCAAATGTGCTTAATGTAATGTCTTTTTTGGCATAGTCTTTAATCTTTTCCAAAATCTCCTCATGACCGGTTTCGCCGACATTCGCTACTCCATCAGAAGCTAAAATGACTCGGTTAATGGCACCTTCTGTAAAATATTCACGGGCTAGCTCATACCCCAGTGTTAGCCCCTCTTCTGCATTTGTAGATCCTTCAGGTTGTAGTTCCTCAATAGCATCGAGAATTTTGTCTTTCTCATCAATACTTGTTGGGTTTAATACGACACGACCTCTTGAACCATAAACAACAATTCCTACTCGATCTTGTGGTTGTAATTCATCTACTAGAACTCTTAAGCTTTTCTTTACCAATTCCAAACGATTTTCGCGATTCATGGATCCTGATACATCAATGACAAAGATTAGATTCGCGTTTTTTCTCTCTTCCACTTCAATCTCTTTTCCCTTTATTCCAATACGCAACAAATGGTAGCCCTCACCGAACGGAGACTTACCTCCATCTACATGGACGGCAAACGTGTCATTGGTTGGAGCTTTCATATTCGACTTAAAGTAATTCACAAATTCTTCTACTCGTATAGCATCATCCGGTGGAAGCGATCCTCTTTTAATATAATTCCTCATGACGGAATACGAGCCAGTATCTACATCCATCGCAAATGTTGATAATGTGTCATCTTCAGTTGAAACAAATGGGTTTGTACCATATTCTTCAAAAATCATGTTATCAGTTTCTGAACCATTCCATATTGGGACCAGGATTTCTGCTTTTGAATCCATTGAAGCCTCTTCCATGGTCTTTGCAGAATCGTGTACTTCATTTGAGAGAGATTCTGCCTCATCTTTCCCACTTTGACAAGCTGTTACGAATAGTGTCAGTACGACAAGAAATAGAACTCTAAAAAACGACATAGAAAATACCCCCTTTCACCATTGGTCGAAAAGGGGGCTTAGATTGTTACAAATATTTTACATTTTTACACAAACATTTCTAATAAAAACTAAACAATCCTCAAAATATCGCCAGGAACCTCAACCATAAAATCTGGCTTTTCCTTTTCAATTAGCTCTTTTGCATCGTATCCCCACTCTACCCAAATGACTTGGATTCCACTTTTTCGGCAGGCTACGATATCGCGAGCTTCGTCTCCCACATAAATAACTTCATTTGGTGATAATCGGTTAGATTTTAAATATTTTTTTATCATCTTATCCTTACCAAAGATAAGACTGGAACACATGATTTCATCGATTTGATTGATCTGATGAGCCTGTAAAAATTGTCGGATATTTTTTTCGTCATTCGATGAAATAATAGCAATCATATAGCCCTTTTTCTTTAGGTCTGAAAGTAACTGTCTAATTCCATCCACTAATAAAACTTGATTCATATTTTGTTTAAAGTGGCGGCTAAAATCATTTGCCATTAGCGGCAGCTTATGCATTGGGAAATTTAGTTTTTTGGCTCGCTCAATAATGGGCATTTTACGTATAGCTTCGACATCATCCCACTTTAGCTTATCAAATTTATATTTATCTGCTAATTTATTAAAAACGTTAATAAAAACTTTCTTAGAATCTACTAGTGTTCCATCAAAATCAAATAATACGGATTTAATCATCCTGTTCCCCATTTCCTTTTCTTCCTATTATATAAAGAAAACTCGCCGATTGGCTAGCCTTTAGGCGAAGACAGAGGCGTAGTTGCCCTTATACTATATACCTTGAAATTTTTCCTACGTCGAATTACTTCTTTGCTAAAATTTTATACTTCCTTATAGTGCACCAAAATACCCGCTCCTCGATAGAAGCGGGTTTCATTTAATGTATATTAGGCTTGAACAGATTTTTCATTCTCAATCTTTTGAAGTCTTTCTTCAACCTGTTCTTTATTGAGGCCGTGTTCCACTACATAGCGGTTTCTTGGGTGTACACGACATTCGTGAGAACAAGAACGCATATATTTATGTTCACTTTCCTCAGAGGCTAGAATTTGTTTGTTGCACTCTGGGTTTGCACAATTAACGTAACGTTCACAAGGTTCACCAGTGAAGTAGTCTTTTCCTACAATCACATGCTCTTTACGGTTAACAGGTACGGCGATTCTTTCATCGAATACATAAAGCTGTCCATCCCACAGGTCACCTTGAACTTCAGGGTCTTTACCATACGTTACAACACCACCGTGAAGTTGACCAACATCTTCGAAACCCTCACGTTTTAACCAACCAGAGAATTTTTCGCAACGAATTCCACCCGTACAATACGTTAAAATTCGTTTACCCTCTAGAAGTTCCCTGTTTTCACGAACCCAGTTTGGAGTATCGCGGAACGTTTCAACATCAGGACGAATCGCACCTCTAATGTGTCCTAAATCATATTCATATGTGTTCCGAACATCTAACACGATTGTATTTTCTTCTTGCATTCTCTTATAAAATTCTTTTGGTTCTAGATATTCCCCTGTTAATTCTTTAGGGTTGATATCATCTTCCAGACGTAGTGTAACAAGCTCTGGTCTAGGACGCACATGCATTTTCTTAAAAGCATGTCCATCTGATTCATCAATTTTGAAGACCATGTCAGCGAACATCGGGTCATTTTTCATAGCTTCCATGTACTGATTTGTTTGTTCGACCGTACCAGAAACCGTACCATTGATCCCTTCATTCGCAACCAGAATTCTACCTTTTAGTCCAATTTCTTTACAAAATTTCAAGTGAGCTTTTGCAAACTCTTCAGGATTTTCAATCGTTACATAGTGATAATACAATAATACTCTGTAAGCTTTCTCTGTCATTTTCAATCAACCACCTGTTAATTTATATTTGCAAGATATAAATGTACGAAGGCTGGATACACTTTTCTTACAGTTGAATATTGTATTCCTTTATTGCGAAAAAATCAAGGTAATTCGATTTCCAATTTAATGGATATCTCGTTTTTTGAACCGACCACCTTTGACATCATGAATATCTCCCACAGCAAGGAATGCTGATGGATCAATGTCATCCACGATACTTTTTAGCTTTGCTTCTTCAAGACGCGTAATGACACAAAAAATCACTTGTTTGCTGTCACCTGTATAGGCCCCTTGACCATTTAAATAAGTAACGCCTCTACCTAACCGATCATTAAGTGCATTGGCAATTTCTTTATGAAAGTCACTAATAATCCAAACCGACTTAGAAGACTCAAATCCTTCAATTGTAATATCAATCATTTTATATGCGATAAAGTAAGCGATGAGTGAGTACATCGCATTTTCCCAACCAAAAACAAATCCTGCACTACCCAAAATAAATAAGTTAAAAAACATAACCACTTCTCCAACAGAAAAAGGTGTCTTCTTATTAAAGAGAATTGCTAGGATTTCAGTTCCATCCAGTGAACCACTGTTCCGAATAACCAGCCCCACACCAATTCCAAGAATAATTCCACCGAAGACAGCAGCTAACAGTGGATCATCTGTTAACCCTGGTACGGGGTGTAAAAATTGTGTGGATATGGACAGAATCGTGATCCCACCTAATGTAGTGAATGCAAATGTCTTCCCTATTTGCTTATAACCCAAGAAAAAGAAAGGTAGGTTTAGGAAAAATAGAAAAAGACCGAGTTTAATCCCAGTTAAATGAGAAAAAATAATCGAAATACCGACGATTCCACCATCAATGATTTGATTGGGAACTAGGAAGATTTCAAGTCCCACTGCTACAAAAATAGCTCCGAGTGGAACAAAGATGAGGCTTTTTAATAGCTTTCCTTTCGATAATTTTTTGTGTTGTATTTTTGCTAACTCTGATTCCATTGGCACTCTCCGTTCTCTATGAGATTAATTAAAAGGAAAATAAAATAGGGGATGTTGTGAGGTGATTTTTGAATCTACTTTACTAATATTTTATCATAAGTTTAAAAATTCCAGTTAATTCAGAATCGTGGATTGTGTGTTCGCAAGGTTTGGCCGGTCCTATATGCGGACTCTGGTTCCGCTATTTGTTCAAAAAACCATGTTTCCGATGGTTATCCGGACTCTGGTTCCGTTATTCAGTCATTTTCATGTCAAAAAACCCCTCTAAACTACCAAATAGCGGATTGTGTGTCCGCTCGCACCCCGAAAACCGGCTTTTTTTTAAAATAACGGATCGTGTGTCCGGCTAGAACCCCGCAGTCCATGCAAGCGGACATAGGTTCCGCTATTTGCCCTAAAAACCATGCATTCGATGGTTATCCGGACTGAGGTTCCGTTATTCAGTCATTTTCATGTCAAAAACCCCTCTAAACTGCCAAATAGCGGATTGTGTGTCCGCTCGCACCCCGAAAACCGGCTTTTTAATTAAAATAACGGATCGTGTGTCCGGCTAAACCCGCTGGTTCTAATTTGTGTACAAAGCCCTTCCCACAAAAAAAGAAGCCAACCCCTTCAGGCTGACTTCATGCTGTTGCATTTATCGTAAATAACGGTCTAAAAACGTAACAATCCCTTCATACCCTCTTTTTCGATTCTCACGCTTCGTAAATCCATGCCCCTCATCGTCAAATACAATATATTCGACCGGCACTTGATTTTTCTCAAGAATTTCAACAATTTCATCGGATTCAACTTTTAGAACACGAGGGTCATTGGCTCCCTGCAAAACAATCAAAGGCTTCGTAATTTTGTCAGCATGGAACAGCGGCGAGATACTTCGAATGTAGTCTGTTTGAGTATAAGGATTCCCCAGCTTTTGATAGAGAGCATCACGGAAAGATTCCCACCAAGAAGGGATGCTCTTTAATGTACGCTCCCAGTTGGAAACACCGAAAATATCGACACCCACTTTAAACTCATCTGGACGGAAAGCTAATGCAGCCAGAACCATATAACCGCCATAGCTTCCACCAAAGATGCCAATCCTATCAGCATCGATATGGGCTAAGGTTTGAAGATATGTTTTTCCTTCTACACAATCAGCTAAATCAATCTCTCCATGCTTTAAATCAGCTGCCTTAAAGAAAGTCTTCCCATATCCAGAACTTCCTCGGTTGTTGACCGCAAGTATAGCGTAACCTTGGTTCGCTAAATACTGGAACTGCAGGTTATAATCAAGTCTAGATTGACCACCAGGACCACCATGGACAAATACTAGGGCAGGAGCCTTTTCACCTTCTACAAGGTGTGGCTTATAATAAATCGCAGGAATCTCTAGGCCATCAAATGATGAATAACGAATCACTTCCGCCTTCACCAAATCGCTTTCTTCAATAGACGGATTCAATGTACTAGTTAATGGCTTCATTTCTTGTGACTCTAGATTATAAGCATATAAGTTGTTAGGTGATGTCGGACTATTTAGTAGGAAGCTTATTGTTTTTTCATCCTGTGAAACTTTGATACTGGTAATCTGTCCTACAGGAACATCATTCATTTGTACTTTTTGGCCAGAGCGCATATCAAGAATGGATATTTCCGTTCGAGCATCCACATTTGTACTGTACAGAAGATAGGTAAACTGCTTGGAGAAACGAGCATTCATAATATCCCAATCTTCTTTGGCTATTACTTGTTCTTCTCCCGTTACTGTGTCCCATTTCTTAAGGTATAAAAATTCATATCCCTCATCAGAAAGGTAGTACAGTTCCTTAGAATCCTGACTAAATGTTTGAGGTTGTGATTGGAATTCTCCCTCTCCCTTACTAACACACTTGGTTTCCCCTGTTTCCACATCGTATAAATACAAGGTTGAATGATTACTATTGATTACCTTACTTAATGCGATGCATTTTTTATCAGGTGAAATAGCTCCGAACTCATAACCTTCTTTATCTTCAAATAGAACACGAGATTTAAAGGTCCCCACACTCATTTCATAAACATCCATGAAACGTGGATCCCGCTTATTCGATCCATAGAAAAAGGACTGACCATCCTGACTCCAGCTATAAAATATAGCGCGTTCCTTCTCATCCGTTGTTAGTTCAGTTACCTCACCATTTTCGTTACAAACGTATAAATGGAAAATTTCATTTCCGCCTTTGTCACTTAAATAAAGGAAACGATCGTCATTCGGGAAATAGGATACCGGGAACACGTTGTTTTCCGTTGAGGCTGTTAACTGCTTAATTACCTTGTCTTGTATAGATACACTAAACGCATTGTATACTCCAGTCTTATCACTTGAGTAAAGGACCTTATCTCCTTTATAGGAAAGTGAGTTATACATGATAGATTCAGAGTTTAAAAAGTCATCAATGGAATAGCGATTAACCTTATGGTTTTCTTTCGTATAATTGTTCATATCTTGTCCCCCTTTTTTTACATATCCATTACTTCCACATGCAAGAACATTTCTCCTTCTATTGAACAGATTCAAGATCGTTTGGATTAACATGCATCAGAAAATCAATCTTTGCATCCCCATTACTATATCCACTACCATTATAGGATAGCTTTGCGTTTACTATATTTCCTTTTTCATCGTATTCAGTCACACCAAACATCATAGTTGGAGGAGCCATGAAACTAAAAAAGGAAGGCTCAGCCTCCCTTTAATTAAGTATTTTCTTGTCTTTCTTCGGGGGATTAGCCTCGTTCGCAACCCATATATAGTCTTTTAGAGCTAGCTGCAATGTTCCCTTTGTATCAGCTTTCTTTTCAAAGCTGATGCCTGAACCTACAATCGTTCTGACTAGGTCAGGGTGCACCCCAGTAATCACTGTTTTACAACCCATTAGTGAAATACCATCAATAATTTTCATGAAATGCTCAATGGTCTCCGTAGTCATAAGGCCAACACCGGATAAATCCATAATAAGAGTATGTATTCGTTGGCGACTCACCTCATGGATGACTTTTTCTTCAATGGTCTGAACTCGATAGGAGTCCATTTCCCCGATGATAGGTAAAATACTTATGTATGGAGAAATCGGGATAATCGGAACAGAGAGGCTTTCCACTAACTTTCTTTGTGATTGTAGCTGTTCGTCTTTATATTTAGAGTAGCTAATAAAGAAATAGTTAAGGAACTGGTCAAACAATTCGTTAATATTCTTTTCGAGTGTAAAAAAGTCTTCTAACTCCATTTGGGGATTACCTTTTAGTTTGAAGTTATAGAGAAAATCCCAAAGCGTTCTTCGGATTGCCTGAACCCACTCAAGCTTGAAAGCTAGCGTTAAGGAATATTTCGCCCATAAAACGCCTTCTTGTTTAGCAAATTGAATTAACTCATTTTCTCGCCCTTCTACTACATAGAATGATAGAACTTGAGCATTATCTAGTAGATTGATATTTCCGATTTCGAGGATTTCCTCAATTTTATCTTTTACATTAATGGCTTGTGCAAGCAGACGATCCTCAAAGGAATCTCTGTTTTCTCTTACAAAGTCTTTAATGGTATAGCTTTCTTCGTATTTTAAATCCAACTTGACCACTCCTCTTTTTCTTGTTGAAAGACTTTTAGGTAGAGATAGTGTGAATTGCGTCCCTACTCCTTCCTCGCTCTCGACTTGAATGTGCCCACCATGTTGGTACACAACTGAGAATACTTGAGTCAAGCCCATTCCTGTCCCCTGATTCTTTGTTGAAAAGAACGGTGTACCTAAAATGGCAATTTTCTCTTTTGGAATCCCGATGCCAGAGTCTTTGATTTCCAAAAAGATTTCTTTCTCTGTAGCATATTGCTTTATTTCAATCTTACCCTTTCCAGGGATGGACTCAAATGCATTTTTGATCAGATTAAAAAAAGCTTTCTTAAACTGATTTTTCTTTCCATATACCGTTGCATCATCGTTTTTCAAATCGACGACTAATTCTACTTCATAGATTTTGTCCTGAAATAAATTTAGTACGGACTGGAGTTCAACCGCTACAAGGAAAGTTTGACTTTCTTCTTCCTCTAAGTCAGGTTTAGAAACCTGGAGAAGGTTATTTAACGTCGTTAGCGCATTCTCTAACTCAGATTGTGCAATTTCTATGTATTCTTTCTTACCCTCGTTTTCTAGTAGCTGCAAAAAGCCCTTCACAGCGGTTAGTGGATTCCGGACTTCGTGTGCAATACCTGCTGCAACTTGACCTACTGATGCTAATTGACTTAAATGATGGTTATTATTGCGTCTATCCTGACTATCATCATGTTGATCTGCCACCAAAGCTCCTCCTTATTTATTTATGAGATGTTTCATGATAACCTTTTACCAAGTAAGTTGAGTTGAATAAAGTATAAATATTATAAAAAGTAAGTACAAGATAGTAGTCACAACATTTATTGCTGAAAATTACAAAAATATGTACCTTTACTATACTACAAAAATGTTGGAAAGAAATACAAATTTGCAAATTTATAAGGGATTCTGTATATTTTCTCCTTTAAAAAGCCAGCCCCAAAATGGACTGACTTCCAAATTATGCATATGCCTTTGATCCTTCCTCCTCCTTATGGAAAAAGGCCTTCATGGCGTGAAATACGTCTACTTTTTGTTTTAAGATATAGTGGCGGAATTTTTCATTGCGGACATTTTTATAAGCACTCATGAGGGTTGAATGGCGGTTGTATTGATTGACTTCCCCATAGCCAAACATATTGGATTTTTTCATCAGTTCTTCAACTAGCTTTACACAGCGTGCGTTATCCGATGTTAAGTTATCCCCATCAGAGAAATGGAAAGGATAAATGTTAAAACGACTTGGAGAATAATGCTCATCAATCAGTTCTAATGCTTTTCTATAGGCAGAAGAACAAATCGTTCCCCCGCTTTCTCCCTTAGAGAAAAAATCTTCCTCACTCACAACTTTTGCCTCGGTATGATGCGCAATAAATTCAATTTCCACTGTTTCATATTTTGTTCTAAGGAAACGAGTCATCCAGAAGAAAAAGCTTCTAGCCATATATTTCTCCCATATTCCCATGGATCCACTTGTATCCATCATGGCAAGAACAACAGCTTTAGAATCTGGTTTTTTCACTTCGTTCCATGTCTTAAATTTTAAATCCTCAGGATAAATGGGGTAAAAGCTAGGTTCCCCTGTCATCGCATTCCGCTTAAAAGCGGTCATCATTGTTCTCTTCTTATCAATATTGCCCATCAAACCTGTTTTACGAATATCATTGAATTCAATATTTTCAACAATATGCTCGTCATTTTCTTTCCGTTTCAGATTCGGAAGTTCTAACTGACTAAACAAGGCTTCCTCAATTTCCATAAGTGATACTTCAGCTTCATAATAATCTTCGCCCGCTTGGTCTCCCGCTCCTTGACCTTTTCCTGGCCCTTTTTGATTAGATGGATCCCTCGCAATTACATCTCCGACTTGGCTATCTCCATCTCCTTGACCAACGTGTTTGTTTTTATCATAGTTATACCTAATTTTATACTCATCCAAGGATCGAATAGGTATTTTGACAACATCGCGGCCATTAGACATGATGATGTTTTCTTCAGTAATGAGATCCGGTAAATTGTTGCGTATGGCATCTTGCACTTTTTCCTGATGTCGTTGCTGATCATCGTGCCCTTTTCGATGGAGGGACCAATCTTCTTGTGACACGACAAACTGACCATTGTCTGATTGTGACATTTTTTCCCCTCCTATTATTTTATTCCATTGACACACGATCCAACCTTCCTGCATACCATAACATGACGGTTTAAACTGGACCACTCTACCCTTTTTCAAGTTAATATATAAAGGGAACCATTAGAGTGATTACTCTATACTATGCATGAACTCGAAATAATTTCCAAACGATTTCGACAATTGGGCCGATAACTAATTCCATTTTTTGGACACCATTCAACACGGACAACATGGACATCAGAGTCTTTCATCTTTCCAAAAGTTCATCTGAAAATGTTCATTCGGATGATAGGGTGCCAATTCGTATCCTTTGTTCTGTAAATATTCAACGATTGAAGGTAACACTTTTGCCGTCCCGTTTCGAACATGCAGTAAAATCACCATTGGCTCATTTGATTTCTCACGTTGTTCCACCTGTGTCTTAATATTCTCTAGAATCATCTCAGGTTTCTTCGCTTCATACTTCCAATCTTGTGGATCTATATTCCAATCCCACATCTTCATCCCTTCCCAAACTAACGCATCCAAATATTGATTATTTAAGTATGGCTTACTTCCATATGGCGCTCGAACTAAAAAGGAATATTCTCCTGTCAGTTGATAAAGGGTTTCCTGTGTTTGAAGCATCTCGTTTATAAATGCTGATGGTGAAGCACTTCTATATAATTTATTTTTATCATGAGAGACGCTATGCAAAGCCGGATAATGCCCGTCTTGAACAAGCTGTTTCACAAGAGCTGGATATTCCCTCATATACGGTTCTAACATAAAAAAGGTTGCCTTCGCGTCGTAGTCATTCAGTGTGTCTAAAATACTTCCCAATGCAGCTGTAGGTCCGTCATCAAATGTCAAATAAATCTTCGGTTTGATTAAAGAAGCGATTAGTTCATAATATTTGTCAAGTTCTTTCTCACTGCTTGCAAAATATTGAACGTGAGACAGCTTTGAGTCCTTCGTTAGTCTCACAATATGATGTTTATTCGAAAAAACAGAATCTACATGATACCCGAAATATTCTCCTATAAATCTTACTGGAGCAAACCATGTGTCATCTTTTTTAAAGAATGTAATAAGCTGTGATTTTCCACTTTCAAACGTAACGGTTTGTTTACTTGCAGAAAAAAATAAAGATTTACTCCCCTTTTTTAATTGAATTTCTCCTTCTTTTTTCTTCTCGATAGATACACCTAAACTTTTTGCAAAGGTTTGAATAGGAGCGTAGGTTGTTTTATTCGCTATATATGGGAATTCTTTTTCAAAAGATAATAGTTTATTTTCAATAACAAGTGCGACGGGTATCTCTTTTTGAGTTTTTGTAGTTGCGTTAGCACTGGCCTTAAAGGGTTCAACCCCCACATACATAATGAAAAATAATAGTAATAGAACGATTGCTTTCTTCAGTTTCTTCATCTAAATCCTCCTCTATTAACAGAACGTTTATCTATCACTAGCATTCTATTAATAGAAAAGTAGGATTATGCTAGATTGGTTTATATTTTTTAAAAAGGGAAACATATCAGTAAAAGAAAAACTAGAGGTGATGGTTTTGGATCGGAAGAAAGAAAAACAGTATAAGGACAAACTTGAAAAAATAGAGAATGGTTCGATGGTTTTAAATATGGAAGATGCGAAGTTTTTGGGTAAACAAATGGAGCATATGCGGTCTAATGAAGAGTTGAAGGAATACGGACGAGTGCCGGACCCGATACAGTATGAGATTGAGGTTGGGGATGACTAAAGGGCTTATTTCTAATCTGTCGTAGCTGGCACAGGATCCGCGTTCTAGTTTTACACCTGACGCTTTGTTGCCGGACATGGGTTCCGGTATTTTTATAAAAATGCCGGTTTTTTGGGAGTAATCGGACCCACGTTCCGCTATTTAGCCATTTTGGGGTTTGTTTTCACTAATTTTGGCCAAATAGCGGAATCTCTGTCCGCGAAAGTCTTGAAACATACATTTTTGAGTGAATAACGGATTTCTTGTCCACTTCACTTTTCACCCATTCCCTATTTTATAAATTGCAGGTTACTATAGGGTAATCGAAGTTAGTTTATGGCCACTTTATTTCTGTATTTTCACAGAAATTTTTATATGTTTTGGCAAGGTGCAATGAGTTATCTACACCGTTTAAATTATTATTGGCATTTTGACGCTTAAACTCTTCCCATTCAGTTAGAAGTACTTCTAAATCGGGCAAGCGAGACTCTTCAAAACCAGCACTTTCTGGATTCGAATAGGTTAACAACATTGCCCCTACTTGATTGGCACATGAATATACTTGGTCCTCCCACTCCAACTGACTCTCATTCATACGAAGCAGAATCCCTATATTATTATGCGTTATATCCCATAGCGTAAACAGAAAACTAAAATTCCCGGGTGATGGATTTTCGATAGTCTTTTTCAATTGCGTAGAAAGCGTGTCTCCATGAAAGGTATCTGCTAAATAGGATTTAGCGAACTGATTTTTTTGAAGCGCTTCTTCTAACTGATGCTTCTGCCAAATATGATTGGCCGCCACAATAACTAAAAATACAATAATTAAAATTGTATATATATTCTTTTTCATCATTTCACCACCTAAAAAACCCCTTACTCCTATTTCAACAAAGTAAGGGGTTTTCCTTCTATCGATTTAAGAGACTTCCCACATATCGGAGGAGGTCATTCGCTGATGTGGAGTTGTAGCCGTGCTCATCAATTAAGCGCGCTACAACTTCGTTAATCTTCTTCAACTGCTGTTCGTCTGGAGTTTTGGAGGACGTTGTAATTTTCACGACATCCTTCAGGTCAGCAAACAATTTCTTCTGAATCGCTTCACGAAGACGGTCGTGGGAATTATAGTCGAATCGCTTTCCTTTTCTGGCATAAGCTGAAATTCGAATCAAGATTTCTTCGCGGAATGCTTTTTTCGCATTTTCAGAAATTCCGATTTGCTCTTCAATCGAACGCATTAGTTTTTCATCTGGATTGATTTCTTCACCCGTTAATGGATCACGAAGCTTAACCTTGTTGCAGTATGCTTCCACATTATCGAGATAGTTATCCATGAGTGTTTTCGCAGACTCTTCATACGAATAAACAAACGCTTTTTGGACTTCTTTCTTTGCAATATCATCATACTCTTTACGAGCCAATGAAATATAATTTAAGTATTTTTCTTTTAGTTCCTGTGTAATCGATGGATGTTGATCAAGTCCTTCTTTTAATGCTCTTAAAACGTCTAGAGCATTGATGGAAGGAACTTCTTTGCGAATGATGGTTGAAGAAATCCGGTTAATGACATAACGTGGGTCAATCCCGCTCATACCTTCATCCGTGTATTCCCTCTTCATCTCCTCCACATCAGCAGAGTTATAGCCTTCTACATTTTCTCCATCATACAATCTCATTTTCTTAATAAGATCTACATCACCTTTTTTCGGTTCTTTCAGGCGAGTTAGAATCGTAAACATCGCAGCCACTTTCAAGGTATGCGGCGCAATATGAACATCCGATACATCACTTTCACGTATCATCTTCTCGTATATTTTCTCCTCCTCCGTCACCTTTAGGTTATACGGAATTGGCATCACAATAATCCGTGAATGCAGGGCTTCATTCTTTTTATTTGAAATAAATGAGCGATATTCAGTTTCATTTGTATGTGCGACAATCATTTCGTCAGCACTAATTAAGGCAAAACGGCCAGCTTTAAAATTCCCTTCCTGAGTAAGAGAAAGTAAATGCCAGAGGAATTTCTCATCACATTTCAGCATTTCTTGGAATTCCATTAAACCACGGTTCGCCTTGTTGAGTTCTCCGTCAAAACGATAAGCACGTGGGTCTGATTCGGACCCGTATTGTGCAATCGTTGAAAAGTCAATACTTCCTGTCAAATCAGCAATATCTTGTGATTTCGGATCAGAAGGTGAAAACGTTCCAACCCCAACACGTTTGTCTTCTGAGAAGAAAATTCTTTCGACTACTACATCTTCAATTCGACCACCGTATTCCTGCTGTAGCCTCATCATGTTGAGTGGAGACAAGTTTCCTTCAATTCGAATTCCATATTCTTGGTGAAATTCGTCACGTAAATGTTGAGGGATTAAATGAAGCGGATCCTCATGCATCGGGCAACCTTTGATTGCATAAATAGCCCCTCGATCTGTGCGTGAATAAGCTTCCAGCCCCCTTTTCAGCATGGTGACTAATGTAGATTTACCACCACTGACCGGTCCCATTAACAATAGAATTCTCTTTCGAACATCTAATCGTTTCGCTGCAGGGTGAAAATACTCTTCTACTAGGCGTTCCAACGCTTCTTCCAGTCCATAGATCTGATTTCTAAAGAAAGAATACCGTCTCTTACCGTCTACTTCCTCCACGCCAGCATCTTTAATCATATTGTAAACGCGTGAATGAGCGCTTTGCGCAACCCAAGGCTTCTCTTTAACAATCTCTAAATACTCTGCAAACGTCCCTTCCCATCGCATGTTTCCTTCTTCTTCTCGATATTTCTCGATCTTTTTTAAAATATCCATATGAACCTCCCCCTGACGCTGAAATCGAGACGATTAATATACTTTATGCGCTTTTCCACGTGAACATGATTAGAATAAACAAGTCAGGTGGGGAGATTTGTTTTTAATGAGATTGTAATGAATAGTGGGTTTGGTGGGTTATTCGAAAAATGGCAAATTAGGTTTATGTTCACTTTTGGAGATTCAGGATTTAAAACTAGAACATAAATCCGGTTTACGTCCTCTTTTTGAGACTCAGGGTTAAAAACTAGAACATAAATCCGGTTTACGTCCTCTTTTTTGAGACTCAGGTTTAAAAACTAGAACATAAATCTGGTTTATGTCCTATTTTTGAGACACAGGATTAAAAACTAGAACATAAATCCGGTTTATGTCCTCTTTTTGAGACTCAGGTTTAAAAACTAGAACATAAATCCGGTTTATGTCCTCTTTTTGAGCTTCAGGGTTAAAAACTAGAACATAAATCTGGTTTACGTCCTCTTTTTGAGACTCAGGTTTAAAAACTAGAACATAAATCTGGTTTATCCCCAATAACCGGCTTTCCATAAAATAAAAAAGCAATTTTACAAACCCCCGGCTACAAACCCAAAAACAAATTTGACAAAATAGCGACGTTCATTCACAAAAAATGAAGATTAGGGTATAATAAGAAAAGGTTTTTTAAAGACGTGGTACATAGAGGAGGATAATCATGAGCACGATCTTGATTTTAGGCGTTTGTGTAGCCTTCTTAGCTGCTATTTTTACTGCTGGATACAACGACAAACCAGGAACAAACAAAAAATAACTGCTGACACTGAGTCAGCAGTTTTTTTGTTTTATTTTAAGTTTAACCCTTTCTTCTGGACAAACTCTTTCATATACATACGAGATTGTTTCTCTAACATTTCGCACATTTGAGTTGACCATGTGTCATCTCGTTTCCCACTTGTTCTCTTGATGTAATACGCTTGAATGAGCTGGTCATATTCTTCGATTTGCTTTTTATACAAAGCTTCATCCTGTTGATACTCATTTTCATGGTACACATGCTCTAACGGAAGTCTTGGTTTTTGATCCGTTTGAGTATCTGGGAAACCGACTGCAAGTCCGAATAATGGAATGACATGGTCTGGAGTTTTTAATATCTCTGCCACTTTTTCTAAGTTGTTACGAATTCCACCAATATAACAAAGTCCTAACCCCATTGATTCTGCTGCAACCGCTGCATTTTGAGCAGCAAGTGCTGCGTCTATTAAAGTCACCATAAATTTTTCAGTACTTTCGATAGAAGGCATTACGTTTCTTCCTTCATATTCACCAATCTTCTGATGCCTATGTAAATCCGCACAAAACACAAAGAAGTGTCCATTATTGGCAACGTATGCCTGATTTCCTGCCACTTCTGATAATGCCTGTTTCTTCGCTGGATCACTCACACCTATAATCGAATACGCTTGAATGTAGCTGGAAGTAGAAGCTGCTTGTGCACTTTTGACAATTAGCTCAATCTGTTCTTTTGATAATGGTTGATCCTTAAATTTTCGAATGGATCGATGATTTAAAATGGTTTCAATTACTGGATTCATGTTAGCAGTCCTTTCGCACTTGTTATTTCTATAGTACAAATTAAGCTGCTAACCTTCAAATTTTTGGCTTAGCTCCTTTGCCATGCATGAGGCTCTTCCCTTAGTTAGTTTCAAACTTTGAACAACAATAATGGTTGATATGACTCCGTTCATAAATAACATCAACACCATAGCTTGAACCAAAAAAGCTAAATCCGGAGCAAATGCGTGTATTGCATTCCAAGGGCTATCTACAATTGAGGTGAAAATAGGAATCATAGCGATGGACAATCCCAGATAACCAAGACTACTGATTCCCCAAAAGACTCTGGAGCGTTTTTTATTTCTCAAAGCCATGAGACCAACAGAAATTGTCCATACTAAAAGCAGAATCGCAACTCCAAGTGTTATAATTTGGATGACTGGTCGCTGTTGAGCAATGGGCTCAGGTTCCTCCCCCATGAAGAATGATATAATCTCCTGTTTAAATTCAAATAGAGCTAATTCTTCAAGGATATGATTCCTATTGGTTAGAATGATCCCACCCCAGCTCAAATCTGGTGAAAAAAAGATTTCAGAATGGGAATCCGGAGTTGATCCTGAGTGCCAAATAAGTCCATCCTCAATATTGTCTACCTTTGAAAACCGCCATCCAAATCCATATTTTTTATTTTCATTGATTTGAAAATGTGGAGATAAGAATTGATTCATCCCATCTTCACTTAAAAAACCAATGTCATCCTGTCGGGTTAAGAATTTGATATATTCCATAAGGTCATTTGCACTTGCAGTAACATATCCATAAGGGGCTCCCCCATTATCATAAGAAACGGTACTTTTGGTAGGAATGCCAAACCAAGATTGGTATCCAGATGAATAGCCTTTTTCATAGGCTGTTTCTCTATCTGCTGCTGTATCAGTCATTCCTAGTGGTGTGAAGATGTTATGCTCCATATAGCTTGAGTAGGATTGGCCTGTAACCTCTTCTATAATGGCCCCTAATATTGCATAATTGGCATTACTATATTGATGAATTTCTCCTGGAGCGGCTGTCAACTCAACGTCCAATAGTTTAATGACATTTCTTTTGATAGCGTTCATGTCATCTGACTCTCCATCTGATATTCTCAACCCATCGTAGGTGCTAATTCCACTGGTGTGCGTGAGTAGATGTTCGATTGTTATTTGAATGGGAGCTTGAGCATCCTTAAGTTCAAACCATGGTAAGTAATCTTTAACTGAGCCATCTAATTGTACCTGCCCCTCTTCTACTAATTTCATAATCCCAAGAGCTGTTAACGATTTACTTATTGAACCAATGGTGAAAGGTGTATTTAATGTAACCCCATGCTCGGTTTCCCCTGTGATTCCCCTTTCCTTTGCAAAAAATATTTTATCGTCTCGATACAAAATAATAGAAGCACCCGGGATTTGATGCTCCTCTAAAAATGAATCGACATAACGATCCAATGATTGGTTAGATTCATGACTAGTTGCCGTTACACTTTGGAGACTTGAAAAGAATAAGAAACATACGATAAGCAGCAAGAATCGCTTTTGACATCTCATCTATTAGCACCAACTGCATTTCTTTTTTTGAGCAAAAATGTAACAATTGTGGAAAGGAAAAGTGCAATCGAAAGACTAATAAGAACTAGAATTGTATTCCACCAAATGTTTTCTGCGATTCTGTAAATAATATTGTATTGAAACGTTGGAATATCGTTTATTGGACTAAAAGAGGTCGTCAACGTCAATGTTAAGACCCATTGAGAAACAAGATAAGTGACGATAAAGATTCCTACACCAATGAACAACAGTGGCGTTTTTTTTGTACTTTTCCCTCTTAAATTACGGATTTCATTATGAAAGTCAACCCCGTTTGTTTCTAAGTAATCTCTTACGAATGAAGGAGCGTCCCCTAACGTCTGCAGACCTTCGTCCCCATGCTCATATGCCTCTTGAAAATGTTCTCGCAATTGTTGCTCTACATCATCTCTATCTTTTTTACTCACCTTATATTGTGTTAGCTCTTCTAGAACAACATGTATATACCTCTGTTCCGTTTGGCTTAGTTCCCCTTTCATTCCACCCGATCTCCCTTCGTACCACTTTGAAGCAATAATTTAATATCGCTTTGCAATTCCAACCATTCGTCTATTTTTTTCTCAAGATACAGTTCACCTTGTTCATTAATTTCGTAATAAACTCGAACCTTTCCACTATCCGTCATTTCCCGATAAGTATTGACCCATTCCTGATCTTTTAGCTTCGTAAGGATTGGATAAATACTGCCTACTCCTTTCAATGTTAGGTTGTGTTTGTCTAACTCCTTCATAATTTCATAACCATAGCTTTTTCCCTGAGACAAAATTGATAATACACACATTTCTAAGTGCCCTTTGATTAAACTAGTTTTATCCATGAGTATAATCTAACAGAAGTATATATCGGAATCAAGTATATATTTTTTAAAAAGTATTGCCGGCTTTTCAGACGTACAGAAAAAAGCTCAGTTAGAGAAAAACTGAGCTTTCCTTACTGTGATATTAAACTTTAGCTACTTGGCAATTCAGGTTCCTCTGGTAATTGTTCGCTAACGATTGATTAAATTTAAAGCTTCACAACTACCTCAGTTCCATCCTTCATTTTCGTTTCAACAAGGATCACTCCCCTGTTCTTAGAAAATCCCTGCAGCAACGGCTTCAAATCTTTTCTTTCAATTTCCGGAAAGATGAACTTCCCCCCATCTTTTTCAATTGCTTTATTTATTAGGCGGATCATCCTTTTTGATGTAATAATCAAGCTAGCCAAACTTAAAACTGCATAGGGGACTGGAATTAAAAATCGTTTATCCTTAACTTTCACCTTGACTTTTAACATAATCTACTCAATCACCACAAGAACTTTATCACCATTAGACGAGGTGATGTCAACAATTTGTCCGTCCAATTCGTTTTCAATTGCATCGATGAGCAGGTCAACATTTATATCTTTTACATATTTTTCTGACTCAGGTAATTTTTCAGCGATATTTGTACCTACTTGTAAAACAGCCTTTACCAAATTAATCGGTAAATTCACATTTACATTATCACCTTCTTCGGACGTCACACGAATCTTCAACATTTTATTTCCGTATGGGACTTCTTTTTTCATTGTCACTAGCTCTGGCTGATTTTTACCTTGTAAAATTTGAATTAATTCACTTGCTTTCTCCTTATCAATCTTTCCTTCCTCCACTAGCGTTAAGACTCTTGAAATTTCGTCCTTCATTATTCTTCCCCCTCTTTTAATAACTGAATAGCTTTCTCTGCCGTAATTTCGCCTTTTTCCAATAACGATACAATTTTTTTCTTATCCACTTCCGGTTTCTTTTGAGAGGAATATCCCAGAGTAGAGATAATTTCATCTAATTTACCCCTGACAGTCGGATAGGATATCCCGAGTTCCTTCTCGACCTCTTTGATATTTCCACGGCATTTAAGAAAAATCTCAATAAAATGCAACTGTTCTTGACCTAGAGCTGCCAGTCTTGAAACTTCAAATTCATTTTCCACCGTTGTCTGACAATGGGTGCACTGAAGCTTTGTAATTTTAAGCGTCTTCCTGCAAACAGGACAGTTGGTAAGTAAAGGATACGTCATGCTGTTCTCCTTTCTTTTTTATTTAATCTTATAATACACCATATTTTTCTATTTTCAATCAAAATATTTAAATTATTTATGAAAATTCGCACTGACATTAAATAATTCAATTTTAACATTAAATAATTTAATCAGCCGTTCAATCAAAAAAAGAAAAAAACAGCCCAATTGTCTGTTAATTGGACTGCTTAAAAAGAATTTCTTTTTAATTTTTCACCTAACTCTATTTCAAACTTGGAAACCCTTGTTGTCTCAATGCTTCATAAATTAAAATGGCTGCCGTATTAGACAAGTTCAAGGAACGAACATTTTCAGTCATCGGGATACGCAAGCAGGTTTCTTTATTGGCTTCGAGTAGCTCTTTTGGAAGGCCAGTTGTTTCTTTTCCGAATACAAAGAAGTAATCCTTTTCAGTCTCACTGTAGTTGTATTCATCAAAGAAATGCGTTCCAAACTTCGTAATAAAGTAAAATTCTCCTTCAGGATACGTCCCGAATAGTTCCTCTAGGGAATCATAGTAATGGATTTTTACAAATTCCCAGTAATCTAGACCGGCTCTTTTTAACATACGGTCATCGGTTGAAAAGCCGAGTGGGCGAATTAAGTGTAAATGAGTTTCCGTTGCAGCACAGGTTCTCGCAATGTTTCCTGTATTAGCTGGAATTTCTGGTTGGTAAAGTACGACATGTATAGCCAAGTTTTATGCACCTCTTAATCCTAATTAACCATCTACAATGGTAAAAAATTTGTATTTTATATTTGGTGTGTACGCAGTAGAATCCTCATAAGCCCAATACCTCGCTCTACTGTTGTATGTATGAGCATTTACGAGAGGCATTCCGTTCGCATCTTTTGCCGTGACAATCGTATTATGATTATAACGACCGTCCCCTTCAAAATCATAGCAAATTACATCGCCTAATAAAAGTTCTTCTGGACTAGAAACCTGTCTAGCACGAACTCCTATCGTGGAATTTCCTAAATATAGTCTCAGCGAATGCGCGACTGACCAACTGTAACTCCAATTACTATTCCTCATCCACCAGCCCTTACCCCTGTTAGGGTAGCCTCTCATCGGACCTCCACCTTCATGAAGACACTGAGAAATAAAATTGGTACAGTCATTCTCGAACTTTTTATACTTTGGATTATAGCTGTTCCACCACGTTTCTGCATAGCGAACAGCCTTCCTACGGTCGTACTGATAAGAGATTCGCTCTTCCGCATCATTATTAAAAGGATATAGGTCCATATCATTTTGATTAAAAACTTCTATAGTCTCATCCTCTGTTACTCCTTCTGGCTGTAAAAGATAATCATCTACGATGGTGGATCGGAAGACTTCGGCAAGTCGATCTTCAATAGATTCTTCGATAAAAATTTGTCCTTTTTGCTTAATGACATACCGCATGAGAAGTTGGTACCGAACCTTTTCCACATCCTCTTCCTCAAATACGTCTAAAATTTTACCCTTTCCATTTACTTTTACAATTTCTGCTTTTCGATTCTGTTCAGCTAGATTCTTTCTTTCAATCTCTTCCACAAAAAATCGCTGCGGCTTACTTTTATGGTTCACATAACACTCTAATCGGTTTTGAAGTAAATCCTGTAATAAATCATTCATATAAAAAAACCTCCTCCCTTCATACATATGAAGAGATCAGGTCTATTAAGCGTTGATTTCCTCAAAAAACGATAATCCTTTTTGGATTTCTTCAATCACTTCAGGATCTTTTTCTTTTACTAACTGAGATTCAAGAGCTTCTTTTCCTTCTCCAGTTCCAATTTTACCGATTGCCCAAGCAGCCGTTCCACGAATAACCGGACGTGGGTCTTCTTTCATGAGTTGAACTAAATCAGGGACGGCCCCTTCCTCTTTATAGTGAGCAAGGGCAATAATCGCATTACGTTGAATCGGTTTTTTCCCTCTCCATGAGCCTGCCACATGACCATACGTTTCCTTAAACTCTCGATTTGAAAGTTGAAGAAGCGGCTGAAGGAGTGGTTTCGCAATCTCAGGATCCGGCTCAAACTCTTCATGAAGATGAAAGTCCATCTTCTTATTTTTCGGGCATACCAGCTGACAGGTATCACAGCCGTATATTCGATTCCCTAATTTGGAACGAAACTCATCCGGTAAAAATCCTTTCGTTTGCGTTAGAAAGGCAATACACTTTTGGGCATCTAATTGGCCACCTTGAATCAGAGCGCCTGTCGGACAAGCATCCACACAAATATTGCAGTCCCCACAGCCCTCTTCGGTCGGTTCATCGGGCTCCAGTGGTAAATTGGTAATCATTTCACCCAGATAGACATACGAACCAAACTCAGGTGTAATGATGGCACAGTTTTTGCCGCTCCATCCGATTCCTGCACGTTCCGCAACAGCACGGTCCACCAGTTCACCCGTATCCACCATGGACTTACATTTTGCCTCTGGAATTCTTTCTATTATATAGGCTTCAAGCTGGGCAAGCTTATCTCTTAATACATGGTGATAATCCTGTCCCCAAGAGGCGCGGGCAAATAAACCACGTCTAGCTCCTTTTTTACTAAGTGGTGCGTCTTTCATTTTGGAAGGATAGGCCAAGGCAATCGCAATAATTGATTTTGGTTTATCAAAAATTAAGTCAGGGTGAACGCGCTTTTCAATGTCCTTTTCTTCAAATCCAGATTGATACCCTAGCTCCTGCTGGCGAATGAGGCGACTCTTCATTTCATCAAAGGCTGATGCTGAAGTGAAGCCAATTTTATCAATTCCAATTTCTTTACTGTATGCAATAATATCCTGCTTTAACTGAGCGTAGTTCATTTGCCTTCCCTCCTCTCGGTATGTATGTTTTTTCCTTCCCCTTTACATGTGGTACACTTTTTCTGTAAAGGAGGTTTTTATATGAAAGTTAGTCTCTCTACTGACCTTACTAATCAAATTAAAGATTTCAAAGTAGGTATTCTTTTCTATAAAGATATCGTGGTATCAGATTCTCCACAAATGTTAAAAGGTAGACTTCAGCTTTTTCAGGAGTCCTTATTTTTCGACCTTCAAGAAACACCAGTTGCTGAGCAAAAAAGTGTTCTAGAATGGAAGAAAATTTTTAAGACCTTTGGAAAAGATCCCAATCGATACCGCCCATCTAGTGAGGCCTTGATTCGACGTGTCGCGAAGCAACAGTATTTATCTACGATTCATTCTGCTGTCGATTTAAATAACTTTTTCTCGCTACAATACCAGATCCCAATTGGTCTGTATGATGCGGACCATATTCAAGGAGATGTAACGATTCGTGTTGGACAAGCAGATGAAGTGTTTGAAGGGTTGAATGGTCGCGAAAACCAAGCAGAAAACCTCATAGTTTCTTGTGACGACGTAGGTCCATTTGGTAGCCCATTTGTGGACTCTAAAAGAACATCGGTCACAACGGATACAAAGAACGCAATGCATGTCGTGTACCTATCACCTAGTCTATCAGAGGACGAAGCACCTAAATTGGTTGAATCGCTAGGAAATATGTTTCACCAACTGCACGGTGGCGACTTTCAATATTCCGTCCTAACCGCGGGCCATCTCACTCATACATTTACATAGAAAAACGCAATGCCCCGTTTTTCTATGTAAACGAAACACTGCGTTAGAAAACTATGTATGGAGCGGGTGATGGGAATCGAACCCACGACATCAGCTTGGAAGGCTGAGGTTTTACCA
This sequence comes from Bacillus carboniphilus, assembly GCF_039522365.1. Taxonomy (GTDB): domain Bacteria; phylum Bacillota; class Bacilli; order Bacillales; family JC228; genus Bacillus_BF; species Bacillus_BF carboniphilus. The sequence continues at coordinate 85,493 of NZ_BAAADJ010000063.1, forward strand.
TTAAACTACACCCGCGTTTTCACTGCATAATCACTATGAAGTTGTGTATCAGCAACAACAGTATCTATTATATCCACATCTTCTACAAAATTCAACCCCATTTTTTAAAGTTCGACAATTAAGAAGATTTTCATGAGAGGAGGCGCTCCCATTTAGGAGCTGACCTCACTCGATTCAACCATGAATCTTTTCTTTGTAAATGGATTTTTAAATTGAGACTTCACGAATAGTGCACATTCAGCTACAAATAGTAAGAGCACAAGCCACGGTAATATCTCCATTGTTACTACGTACATGTTCTTAATCAATATATATTCACTTAGTTCTAATTTAACATTGGAACTAAACATAAAAAACATGCCAAACGTAAAATTTCGTGCCCACTGCGAAACATGATACGTTCCGATACCCTTCATCCATCCGTACCTTTTAACCCGAACTACTCCTCGAATGATTTCAATTCCTTCAATTAAGAGAAATAGTAGAAATGTCCATACCCACACGATAACCAAAACTTGGGGAGAAAATACCCCTGTCATTGCAATAGCTAGCCCAGTTATGGAAGCTGCCCCATGAATAATGCAATTCGGGTTCGCCCAATCATCAGCAAGATCCCACTTTTTCAAAGGAAAATATCGGATACAAAGTACGACTAGTCCAACGATATAAAAGAAAATCCCCATGATAATTCCCATTTCATAAAGGACACTAGGTACTTGATTGCGATAGAGCAAATCATTAATAATAACGGTAGACTGCGTTCCAACCGTTACGAGTAGAATAATTCCGTTCAGCTTGGAAATCTTCACTTTTTTTAATGACATGAGAACGAGCCCAATATATAAAATCCATAAAAGAAAATTCATTCCGTCTATAATCCGAAGCAACCATATTTGCTTCGGAAAATAAGAGAATATAGAAAGTAGAAACATGGATGTTCCGGCAACCCAAGTACCCATTGCAAATAATTGAAGTGGCTGCCCCAAGTATCTTTGTTTCCATTGTTTCTGAATAACAGCTAGTATCATTTCATAGAAAAATAGAATCCAAATGGTGCTAATCAACAAAGTAATGGACGTTAAGATCCATTCTGGAATCATCCCTAAGTAGGACAGTGCACCATTTAAGACAATCCCCATCGCCATTATGGAAGCTCCCGATGCTGTTACAAATTGGTGACCAGGGAAGAACACTTTTCGAATCACAATTGTGGTCACGAGGAATAAGAATAATAATGCCCAAAAAAGCATATCTATCCCTCCTGTTTTTTTCAATACCGTATATTATAACACGAAAAAACGAACACCCTTTATTAGGTGTTCGCTTCCCAGCTTATCCCCAAATCTCTTTAGAAATATCTACAATATATTTCAACTTCGCCCACTGCTCTTCTTCCGTTAAAATATTTCCATGGTGCGTCGAAGCAAAGCCACATTGCGGACTGATACATAATTGCTCTAGTGGAACATATTTGGTTGCTTCTTTTACACGTGCAATGATGTTCTCTTTATCTTCTAATTGTCCATGTTTTGATGTAAACACACCAAGTACCACTTGCGTACCTCCGTTTGGAATATAATCTAATGGTCCGAAATCTCCAGAGCGGTCATCATCATATTCAAGGAAAAAGCCATTTACTTTTTCTCTAGCAAATAAAGTTGGAGCGATTTTCGCATAGCTGCCTTCAAACGCCCATTTAGAACGGTAGTTTCCGCGGCAAAGATGAGTTGTTACAATAAGATCTTCTGGTTTGTCTTCTAGTACACCGTTCGCAACACGTAGTGCTAAATCAATTAACTCTTCTCGGGAGTAGCCACTATCATTAAATGGAATCTCTGGTGCATTTAACCCCGCTATGTACACATCATCTAATTGTAGGTAACGGCAACCTGCATCATAGAAAGCTTTGATGGCATCTCGGTAGGTTTGAATGACATCTTTTGTATACTCTTCAATGTCTGGATAAATGTCCAGGTTACGAATACCTGCATTGTAAAGTTGGTTTGGACTTGGAATGGTTAACTTCGCAATAGCACGGTCCCCAACAATTTCTTTAAATTCGATGAAGTCTTTAACGTGTGGATGGTCCGGGTTAAATGAAATTTTTCCAATCACTCGCACATCGTATCTTTCCGTCTCTTCTCCTTTAAATTGAAAACCATGATCTGGCACATAACCTTCTACCCCATTTAAATGCTCTAGAAAATCTGTATGCCAAAATCTACGACGGAACTCCCCATCTGTAACAGCTTTTAGTCCAACTTCAATTTGCTTATCCACAATTCTTTTAATTTCTTCAGTCTCAATTGCATGAAGTTCTTGTGCAGAAATATTCCCCGCTTGAAAATCTTTTCTTGCCTGATGAATTCTCTCTGGACGTAATAAACTCCCCACGTGATCTGCTCTAAATGGTGCTTTAATGGCTGTCGTTGTCATAAAAATCCTCTCCTTCATGTTTTAAATACAAAAAACCCTCTTCAGCAATAAGAAGAGGGTTTAAAATACAATTTAAATACCGGCTCTCCTTATCTTCTAGCATTACGCTACTGGAATTGGCACAGTACTATCAAAAGTCCGCTGCCGAGGCTTCAAAGGGCCAGTCCCTCCACCTCTCTAGATAAGAAAAATTTCGAAATATGAAATTATTTAAGACTACTATACATGTAAAAAATAAAATAATCAACACCTAATTATATTTAATATTTAAGATAAATCAGTTAAATCTCTTTAAATGAGAATGTGTTATGATTGGAAAAGAAATGTTAACGAATTATTTTTTAAAGTTAACAATCAATCTATTAAACTAGGAGGTCACAATGTATAAACTTCGTGGTCACCACCTATTTTGTCTTTTAGGTTATCGGGGAATGGGCTATTCCAAGGAATATGTTGAAAATATGACTAAGATTCATCAAACTTTACGTGCCAACCCCGAAACATTGATTCAACTTGTAAAGGGCCCTGACCAACTATGTGAAAAGTATCCAAATTCAGGCGAATACCACTGCCAGGACGCCAACATTTACATACGGGATGCAGCCATTCTTGAACAATTGGGCATTAGAATTGGACAGATTTTAAGCTGGAAAGATATTGTAGAACATATTCGGAATCATGTGGTCCCATCAGATATTCAGTCAGTGTGTGAAACTTGTTCCTGGCGTGCATATGGCGTTTGCGAAGAAGGAGTTCAAGAGATGATTGATGGAAAAGGTTTAAGGGAAGTGAAATAGGAAATGGGAGTTCAACCCGTTTTGTCGGATTATGGGAGACTTAACGAATTAGGAAGCCTATTCGTAGGTTGAGTAGGCTTCCTAATTGTTGCTGCTGATTGTGACGCAACCAACAGGTAATGGGACGCAACCGGCAAGTATTTGGCCACAACCGGCAAGTATTTGGCCACAACCAGCAAGTATTGTGGCGCAACCAGCAAGTATTGGGCCACAACCAGCAAGTATTGGGCCGCAACCGGCAAGTATTTGGCCACAACCAGCAAGTATTGGGCCGCAACCGGCAAGTATTGGGCCGCAACCGGCAAGTATTGGGCCGCAACCGGCAAGTATTGGGCCGCAACCAGCAAGTATTGGACCGCAACCAGCAAGTATTGGGCCGCAACCGAAAAGAATTGATTATCTCCTCTATAAATCTAATTCATAATGATAGAACTGTTCATCACGTTTGTATCCATTTCTCACATACAATCTTTGTGCCGATAGGTTATCAGGCGCTGTGCTAAGGCTTATGCTTTTGGCCCCCGTTTGTACGGCAAATTCCCTCGCCCTCTGTAAAAGCATTTCTCCAACGCCTCGTTTTCTTGCTATTTCATCAACATATAGATCATTTAATATCCAAGCTTTTTTCATAGAGATCGAAGAAAAAGTCGGATACAGTTGAGTAAATCCCACATACTTCTGTCCATCTCTCACAACAAATATGACAGAATCTTTTCTTTCTATACGTTCTCTTATGTATGTTCTTGCACCATCTATATCTGATTTTTGTTCATAAAAAATACGATATAAGTTAAATAAGTTTGCTACTCCATCTAAATCATCGATAGTAGCTTGGTAGATTTCCATTTATATTCCCCCCGTCTCACTTAGTTAGTTATGTCATTTGGAATCAAGTGTACATTTTACATTGTAATGAAACCATCTAACCTCTTGCAATCAATATCTTTACCATTTCAGCCAATCTTAAAAGTTTATGTCCGTTGCCAATAAAAATAGGGATGCAATCATGGTTCGATCGGCATCCCGGAATTTTACATTATTTATCTAACGCACTCTTCAAATCTTCCCAAATATCTTCCCATGATTCTAGCCCTACAGAAAGTCGTAGCAATGTATCAGAAATACCCATTTTCGCACGCTCTTCAGGTGGAACAACTGCATGGGTCATCGTAGCTGGATGTTGAATGAGGGTCTCGGCATCCCCGAGACTTACAGCGATTTTTATTAACCGGCACCTATTTAAAAAGGCTTGGGCTTCTTCCTTCGTTCCCTCAATCTCAAAACTAATCATCCCGCCTGGTTTTTTCATTTGTCTTTTGGCTAGTTCATATTGCTCGAAGTCTTCATCACCGGGGTAAAATACTTTCTTTACCTTTGGATGCGCTTTTAATAGAGGATATAGCTTCTGAGCATTTTCAACATGGCGGTCCACTCGAACAGATAATGTTTTGAGTCCGCGGACTAAAAGCCAGGCATCAAACGGACTCATCACGCCACCAATGTCCTTTAGTGTGGTCATCGCCATTTCTTGTAGTGGCTCTTTTTTTCCGACGACAATTCCAGCAATAACATCTCCGTGTCCACCGATATATTTAGTTGCACTGTGGATGACGTAATCACAGCCGAGTGCAACTGGTTGCTGCAAATACGGTGAGCAGAACGTATTGTCCACCACAACTGGAATGTTCTTTTCTTTTGCCACTTTTACAACCATCTCTAAGTCTACAAGCTTCATAGTTGGATTGATAGGGGATTCGATATAAATGCATGTCGTGTTGTCTTTAATATGGCGTCGTACCGTTTCCTCGTCTGTGAAGGAGATGAGGTTATGTTCTATGTTATGCTTCTCTTCCATAAGTTGAAGCAGTCCGAACGTACAACCATAGATTCCTTCTGAGCATAGGATGTGATCACCCGTTTTTGTTAAGTAGAAAAGTGTGGCGGATACCGCGGCCATTCCGGAACCGAATGCAAGAGCAGCCTCCCCTTGTTCGAGGACAGCCATTTTCTCCTCTAGGACTTTTACAGTTGGATTTCCAAGTCTTGTATAAATATAGCCTTCACTCTCTCCAGCAAACCGTCTCTCGCCCTCTTCAGCAGTTGGAAATGTGAAAGTAGATGTTTGGAAAAGCGGTGGCACCAAGCTCCCCTGGTGTTTTAAAGAATCATACCCACTGTGAATCGCTAGCGTTTCAAACTTTTTTTGCTGATCCATTGTTACGACCTCCATTAAATTAACAATCTCTCATTCTATGATATGATAAATTGGCGGAAAATGAAAGCGGTTACAAAAGGTTAGTTTAGTTAGTGGATGGGCGGAATTGTGGATTCGCGCGCAAGATGGGGGAGTTCGCGCGTATTTTGCGAAGTTCGCGCGAAAGGTGAAGGTGTTCGCGCGCAAATTAAAGAATTCGCGCGCAAGTGGAAATTTCTACCCGAACCCTGCAGGATTTCCATCACCTAATCTAGAAAACTATCCAAAACCACAAAAAGGAGAACCCTTATGTTTTTAAAACCACGCGAAATCCCTATCCAACTCCAAAAAGAAGACGCTCTATTACGCTTACTCCCAAAATCCCACCCGAAATATGATGACATAAAAAAAAGTACTCAAAAAGGATGGGCCGGTTACCGAGGTGAAAAAGAATTAGATTACCAGCTTTCCTTTTTACCTGCAAACCAGTACTATATTATTCCTCACATTAGAATTCCTATAGACAGCCAGTTTTTTCAAATTGATACCCTTATCCTTTGTTCCAACTTCGCACTCCTCATTGAATCTAAGAATATCTACGGTACGCTCCATTTTGATTATGCATCTCAACAAGTTACCCGAACTTACAAAGATCAAACAGAAGGTTTTTCGAATCCTATTCAACAAGTGAAACGACAAAAATTCCAATTCCAGCGCTGGCTTAACACACACTTCAAAAAAATCATTCCCTGCCACCACCTCGTTTCCATCGGCTTCCCTAAAACCATTGTCAAAGCACCAAATTCCGTTTATCAACACGTCCTCCATGCAGAACACATTCCTGAAAAAATTGCGGCTCTTCATAAACTTGATTCTTCACAAAATTTAACTACTTACATGATTAAGAAAATCTCCAACTTGTTAATAGAACACAATACTCCCCTAGAATTTGATGTCATTGAATATTATAAAATTCAAAAAAACGAGCTACTTACTGGAATTCTTTGCCCTCAGTGTGCACGTTACCACCTTAGACGCGCTCATTCATTCTGGGAGTGCCCGAGCTGCGATTTTAAATCTCATGAAATCCATGTTCCTAAAATCAACGACTTCCTCACCATTTTTGGACAGATATCCATCCAAGAGTGCCATTCACTAATGGGTTTATCGTCCCGTCATACTGCAAGGAGAATCCTCCAATCTATGAACCTAACCATGATAAATAAAGGAAGATCCACTATATACAAAAAACCCGTCACAGATGCTCAACATCCATAACGGGCCACACTACAAATCTATTTGGAACTCAACTCAGGCACTGCCTTTACCCCAATATCCTTCCGATAAAAAATGCCAGATCCTTCAAGTTTATCAAGTTCAGCGTATACTTTTACACGAGCATCCGAAACCGACGCAGCCTTCGCACCCACTAACAACACGCGGCCACCATCTGTTACAAACTGACCCTCTGCATCCAGCTTGGTCCCGGCATGAAACACATCGGCTTCCATCTTTTCTAAACCAACCAAAGGAACTCCCTTCGCGTAGCTTTCCGGATATCCTTCAGACGCCACTACAACACCGACCATTACAGAAGGATCCCATTCGATCGCTGGCGTTTCTCCTCGCAACACAGCAAGCATCCCTTCGGCTAAGTCAGATTTCATACGAGGTAAAATCACCTGAGTCTCAGGGTCTCCAAAACGAGCATTGAACTCAATTACCTTTGGACCTTCCGAAGTTAAAATTAACCCCGCATACAAAATGCCACAAAAGCTACGACCTTCTTTCACTAAAGCACGAGCGGTAGGCTTCAATATTGTCTCTACCGCCTCACTCACAACATCTGCTCCAATATGAGGAACTGGGGAATAAGCGCCCATTCCTCCAGTGTTTGGGCCTTGGTCTCCGTCAAAAGCGCGTTTGTGATCTTGCGCGATTTCAAGTGGCACGACATTTTCACCGTTCACAAAAGCCATCAGCGAAAATTCTTCCCCGCTTAAAAATTCCTCTACAACCACACGGGAAGAAGCCTCACCAAATTTTTCATCCACCATCATGTCTTCTAAACTTTCCAGCGCCTCTTCTAATGTGAGGGCAACCGTCACACCTTTTCCGGCAGCCAGTCCATCTGCCTTAATGACAATCGGTGCACCTTTTTCCATTACATAATCCCGAGCGGCCACAAACTCATGAAACACTTCGAATTCACCAGTCGGAATCCCGTATTTTTTCATCAAGTCCTTCGCAAAAGATTTACTTCCTTCAATGATTGCAGCATCCTGCCTCGGTCCGAACACAGCTAATCCTGCTTCCTCAAATCGATCCACGATTCCCTCTAACAATGGCACCTCAGGACCTACGACCGTCAAGCCAACTTTATTCTCTTTCGCAAACTGTATTAAGGCATCATGCTCGTTCTCACTAAGCGTAACCCGAACGGCCACATCTTCCATTCCAGCATTACCAGGAGCGACAAAAACCTTCGCACTCTCAGCTAGCTTTTTACACAAAGCATGCTCTCTTCCACCACGGCCAATCACCAGTACGTTCATTTTATCCACTCCTACTTATTAATGTTTAAAATGTCTTACGCCGGTTAAGACCATGGCGATTCCATACTCATCGGCTTTTTTGATGGAGTCATCATCACGAATGGAACCACCAGGTTGGATAATCGCTGTGATTCCCGCTTTAGCAGCAGCTTCTACGGTATCATCCATTGGGAAGAACGCATCGGATGCAAGGACGGCACCTTCTGCACGAGCTCCCGCTTGTTCTAATGCAATCTTTGCTGCACCTACACGATTCATTTGGCCAGCACCGACACCAAGGGTCATTTGACTATCATTCACAACAATCGCATTTGATTTCACATGCTTGACGACTTTCCAGCCAAGCTTCAGTGCTTTCCACTCTTCTTCTGTTGGTTCCCTTTTCGTTGCTACTTTTATCGTTGCATCCTCATAAGTAAAGCGGTCTTGGTCTTGTGCAAGCAGCCCGCCTTCGATTGTCGTTAATTTTTGCTCGGCTTTGTTGTCTTGATTAAATGGAATCGTCAACAAGCGGATGTTCTTTTTCCCTGTTAAAATTTCTAACGCTTCCTGAGAGAACGATGGAGCAATAATGATTTCTAGGAAAATTTCATGTAATTTTACAGCCGTTGCTTGGTCTACTTCTCTATTTAAAGCCACAATTCCACCAAAAATAGATACTGGATCTGCTTCAAATGCTTTTGTAAAAGCTGCAAACGTCGACTCACCAGTTCCCACACCACATGGGTTCATGTGCTTCACCGCAACAGCAGCTGGTTCAGCGAACTCTTTTACGATTTGAAGAGCCGCATCGGCATCGTTAATGTTATTGTAGGAAAGCTCTTTTCCATGTAATTGAGTCGCATTAGCAATCGAAAATTCCGAGCCAAGTGGTTTTCGGTAAAAAGCTGCCTTTTGATGTGGGTTTTCACCGTAACGAAGGCTTTGCTTCAGTTCATATGTAACCGTTAATTTTTCAGGAACCTCTTCGCCAGCTAAGTCTGTCATGTACTCAGCAATCATGGCATCATAAGCTGCTGTGTGGCGGAACACTTTAGCTGCAAGCTTTCTTCTCGTTTCCTTTGCAACCTCGCCAGCGTTTTTCAGTTCTTCTAAAACCACCGCGTAATCTACAGGGTCCACAACAACGGTTACGTATTCATGGTTTTTTGCCGAAGCACGAAGCATGGTTGGACCGCCGATATCAATATTTTCAATAGCATCGTCAACCGTTACATCCGGCTTCGCAATCGTTTGTTGGAACGGATAAAGATTGACACAAACGATTTGAATAGGGTTAATTCCGTGTTCTTGAAGTTGTTCTTGGTGTCCTGGCTCAGAAAACTTAGCCAACAGCCCACCATGAATGTATGGATTTAGTGTCTTCACTCGACCTTCTAAAATTTCAGGGAAACCAGTTACTTCACTCACACTCATAACGGGGATTCCGCTCTCCTCTAGTGCTTTCTTTGTTCCACCTGTTGAAATGATTTCATATCCGAGGTCATGTAGACTCCTGGCAAATTCCGTTACACCGTTTTTATCAGATACACTAATTAGAGCTCGCTTTTTCACGCCTAAGCTCCCCTTTCATGTTGTAAAATTTGTTGGATAACTGCCGGATATAAATGGTGTTCAATCTCATGAATTTTCGCTTGAAGACTTTCTTTTGTTTCATTTTCCGAAAGCTCTACCTGCTCTTGTGCAATGACAGGACCCGTGTCCATTCCCGCATCCACATAATGGACTGTTACTCCACTTACTTTTACCTTCGCATCTAGTGCCTGACCAATGGCATCCTTACCCGGAAACGCAGGAAGAAGCGAAGGATGGATGTTCACAATTCGCCCTTCGTATGCCTCAAGCAATGTAGGACCAATTAGTCTCATGTATCCAGCTAATACAATAAAATCAATTTGTTTTTCTTGTAATTCTTCTAGTATAACTCTTTCATACTCTTCTTTATTGGTAAAAGATTTGGGAAGAAACACAAAGGATGGAATGCTTTCTATTTCTGCGCGGTCAATAACAAATGCACCTGGTTTATCACAAACCAAGAGCTCAACATTTGCTTCCAGTGTACCATTTTTCACAGCATCAACAATCGCCTGAAAATTACTTCCGCTACCTGATGCAAAAATCGCAATGTTTTTCATCGTCATCACCTTTTAATTTGAATCCCTGGTTGATTTGTGACCATTCCAATTCGGTAGGCTTTTTCTCCAAGCTTGTTGAAAAATTCCGTAACCTCATCAGCAATCGTACGATCAACTGCTAGGACCATCCCTGTTCCCATATTAAATATGTTATACATTTCTTCTCTATTTAGCTTACCAAGTGACTCGAGCATTTTGAAAATCGGAGGAATCTCCCAATTCTTTTCATGAAGCTCGGCACCTAGTCCTTCTGGTAACACGCGCGGTACATTTTCGATAAAACCGCCACCTGTAATGTGAGCCATTCCTTTTATTTCATAAGTTTTAAGAGCTGATAGTATAGACTTAACATAGATTTTGGTTGGTTTGAGCAGTTCTTCACCTACCGTGCAACCCAGTTCATCAACTTGTTCATGTAAAGAAAGGTTAGCCTGTTCTAAAAGGATTTTTCTCACGAGTGAGTAGCCGTTACTATGGATTCCACTAGAAGCTAATCCGATGAGAACGTCCCCTTCTTTAATGTCGTTTCCTGTAATGAGTCGCGACTTTTCGCAAGCTCCCACCGCAAATCCAGCCAAGTCATATTCCTCTTTTTCGTACATGCCTGGCATCTCCGCAGTTTCACCACCAACTAATGCACAGCCTGCTTGCTCACATCCATCGGCAATCCCTTTGACAATAGCTTCGATTCTAGCTGGATCAGCTTCTCCACACGCAATGTAGTCCAAGAAATATATCGGTTCCGCACCTTGCACGACAATATCATTCACACACATGGCCACAGCGTCGATTCCTATCGTATCGTGCTGATCGAGCATGAACGCCAGCATAAGCTTGGTACCAACTCCATCTGTGCCGGAAACTAAAACCGGCTCTTTTAACTGAAGCGAAGAAAGGTCAAACATACCACCAAATCCACCGAGTCCTCCCATGACGCCAGGGCGAACTGTCTTTTGAACATGCTTTTTCATTCTAGAGACGGCCTCATAGCCCGCCTCAATATCGACTCCCGCTTGCTTATATGCATTCGCCATTGTTTGTCCTCCTAGCCGAGTAAAAACGTTTTGGTTTTTGATTGTTTTTTATTGTTGTGTTGCACACTGTTTATTGGGTACGAACGGACATTAAGTTCTGTTATTTTATTGAAATGCCGGTTGCTTAGGAGCCAGAGGACACACGTTCCGTTATTTGCAGTAAAAACGGGGTTTTTCCTATTTTCGGGGACACACGTTCCGCTATTCACCGTTTTTCACCTGTTTTATGCCTGAATATTGCTAAATAACGGATCCTCTGTCCGCTCGAACCCTGAAATCTGCTTGTTTTGATTAAATAACGGATTCTCTGTCCTGCAAATCCACAAAACTGCTGTTTTCGTTAATCCACAAGCAACACAACCCCCAAACACAAAGCGACATCTGCAAAGCCAAATGTCGCCCGTTTTGTTTTTTACACCTTTTCATAAGGATGAAGCGTTGATGGGTAAATTTCGGTTGGATACTTTCCAGTAAAACAAGCCAAGCATTGCCCACAATTTTCATCCACACGTTCTCTTCCGATCGCTTCAAGCATGCCTTCAACACTCAAAAATGTCAGGGTATCCGCACCGATGATTTCACGAATTTCTTCAACAGAGTGCTTCGCTGCAATTAGTTCTTCTTTTGTTGACGTATCAATTCCATAAAAACATGGATTTTGGATAGGGGGTGAACTGATGACCACATGAACCTCGGTCGCGCCCGCTTCCTTAAGCATGTTCACAATTCGTCTACTCGTAGTTCCGCGAACGATGGAGTCATCAACCATGATCACCCGCTTCCCTTCCACAACACCACGAACTGGAGATAGCTTCATTTTAACCCCTTGTTCGCGTAAGGATTGAGACGGTTGAATAAAGGTTCTACCCACATATCGATTTTTAATTAAGCCCATTTCATATGGGATGCCTGATGCTTCTGCGTACCCAATCGCCGCAGAGATACTGGAGTCTGGAACACCTGTTACGACATCAGCTTCAATGGGCACTTCCATCGCCAGTCTTTTGCCTAAATTTTTCCGAGCGGTATGAACATTAACCCCATGGATGTTGCTGTCCGGACGGGAGAAATAGACATACTCCATCGTACAGATTGCTTGGTTAGAAGCATGAGAATAAAATTCAGAATGAATGCCTTCATCATCAATAATTAAAAGCTCCCCTGGTTCCACGTCGCGAATGAATTCTGCTCCTACCACATCAAACGCACAGGTTTCCGATGCTACCACATAGGCATCGCCTAGTTTCGCAATCGACAACGGTCGTAAGCCATTCGGATCAAGCGCAACCATCATCTCTTTTTCTGTCATGATTAAAAAGGCATAAGCACCTTTTAACATGGTGAGTGCATTTTTTACACGGTCCTTCAAAGGTGCAATGCCCCCACGTTTAATCAGATGCGCTAGCACTTCTGTATCAGATGTTGTTTGAAATATGCTGCCTTGCCCCTCAAGCTGGTGTTTTAACGCTGTTGCATTTACTAGGTTTCCGTTATGAGCTAGTGCAAGACTACCCGTTTGCGAACGGAATAGGAGTGGCTGCACATTTTCATAGCCACTTCCTCCTGCTGTTGCGTAGCGAACATGACCAATGGCAGCTTTCCCGTAAAGTTCTTCCATCGCCTCTGATGTGATAATCTCATTGACAAGTCCTTCGCCCTTTACAGTTTTTAGCTGTTCACCGTCCGTTACCACCATCCCCGTTCCTTCTTGGCCGCGGTGCTGAAGACTGTGCAATCCATAGTAAGTAATTTGAGAAGCGTTGGGATGACCCCAAATACCAAATATTCCACACTCTTCATTCAAACCCCTTATTTCAGCAAGCATGGGATGGCTCCTTTCCAAACTCGAGTAAGCTCTTCGACGTTTTGGTTAATGAGAGTATTGCCTCCAGATTCGATTTGGAGCTCTGAGCTAGCCGTAACCTCTCCGATTAAAGTCGCTTCTACTAAGCTTTCAAACTTTTCTTGGTCTTCCTTTTTCACACTTAAAAGGAAACGAGATTGAGTTTCACTAAATAGTGCCGAAACTGCCTCACCTTCGACTTTTACAGAAGCTCCTAAACCGTTTGAACCTATTAAACTCTCAGCTAGCGCGACCGCTAAGCCCCCCTCTGCTAAGTCGTGAGCAGATTGGACAAGACCCATACGAATGGCTGATAAAACTTGGTTTTGATGCTTTTGTTCTGTAGCTAGATCTAGTTCAGGCGCTTTCCCAGAAATTTCACCTTCAAGTAATTTTTGAAGCTCACTACCGCCAAACTCAGGTTTCGTCTCACCTAATACGTAAATCAAATCGCCTGCTTGTTTAAAGCTTTGCGTTGTAATATGGTCAATGTCTTCAACCAGTCCAACCATACCGACAACAGGTGTTGGGTAGACTGCAGTTCCATTTGTTTCGTTGTATAGGGACACATTTCCACCGATGACTGGGGTTTGAAGTGTGCGACACGCTTCGCTCATACCATCAACGGCTTTTTCTAGCTGCCAGAAGATTTCAGGTTTTTCTGGATTACCAAAGTTTAAGCAATCCGTTAGCGCTAGTGGCTGACCGCCTGAAGCAACGATATTTCGAGCTGCTTCTGCGACTGCAATTTTTCCGCCTGTTTCTGGGTCTAGGTATAGGTAGCGAGAATTACAGTCTGTTGTCATCGCTAATGCTTTACGGGTACCTCTGATTCGAACAACGGCCGCATCAGAACCTGGTGCTACAACTGTGTTTGTTCGCACCATGTAATCGTATTGATCATAAACCCACTCTTTGCTTGCAATTGTTGGTTGTTGTAAAAGCTTGAGTAGTGTTTCATTGTAGTTTTCAACTGCCGGAATGTATGTGTCCATCGCTTGGAACTCTTGGAAATACTGAGGTTCACGGGATGGCTTGTGATAAACGGGCGCGTCCTCTGCTAGAGCATCGACAGGAACATCCGCTACTACTTCCCCTTTATGGACAAGGCGCAAATGTTTGTCTTCCGTAACGTGACCAACAGATACGGCTTCAAGCCCGTATTTGGAGAACAAGTCAACGATTTCTTGCTCACGGCCTTTTTTTACAACGATAAGCATACGCTCTTGAGACTCTGAAAGCATCATTTCGTAAGCGGTCATTCCGCGTTCGCGTTGAGGAACTAGGTCTAGGTTCATTTCGATTCCGGAACCTGCTTTACTCGCCATTTCAGCAGAAGAACTTGTTAGTCCAGCTGCTCCCATGTCTTGGATCCCAACAAGGGCGTCGGATTGAACGAGTTCAAGACAAGCTTCAAGTAAAAGTTTTTCCATGAAAGGATCTCCGACTTGCACAGCAGGACGCTTTTCATCAGATTGTTCCGTCAATTCTTCGGATGCAAACGTTGCCCCATGGATTCCGTCACGTCCGGTTTTAGCTCCCACATACATGACCGTGTTGCCTACGCCATGCGCCTGGCCCTTTTTAATATCTTTATGATCGATGAGTCCAACACACATCGCGTTTACAAGTGGATTGCCTTCGTATGAAGGATCAAATTGGATTTCTCCTCCAACAGTCGGAATTCCGATACAGTTACCGTACCCTGCAATCCCAGCTACGACTTCTTTGAAGAGGTATTTGACACGGTCTGTTTTTAGTTCACCGAATCTTAGGGAGTTTAATAAAGCGATGGGTCTTGCACCCATGGAGAAAACGTCACGGATAATCCCGCCTACACCTGTTGCAGCGCCTTGATACGGCTCAATCGCAGATGGATGGTTATGACTTTCAATTTTAAAAACAACCGCTTGCCCATCTCCAATATCCACGATTCCAGCACCTTCACCAGGTCCCTGAAGGACTTTTTCACCAGAGGTTGGGAACTTTCGAAGCACCGGTTTGGAGTTCTTGTAACTACAATGTTCGGACCACATAACGGAGAAAAGACCGGTTTCCGTGTAGTTCGGCGTGCGACCTAAAATCTTTTCCACCATCGCAAATTCTTCATCAGACAAACCCATTTCAGCGTAAATTCTGTCTTGTTTAATTTGTTCTGGACTTGGCTCAAGCAGTAACGACATGTGATTCCCTCCACTGTTTTACGATAGATTTGAAAAGCTTTAGACCGTCGGCTCCACCTAGAAGATCATCAACAGCACGTTCAGGGTGAGGCATCATTCCAAGGACATTTCCACGTTCATTGATGATTCCAGCGATGTTCTCTAAGCTGCCGTTGGGGTTATTTTTATAGGTAAAAACAATTTGGTTATTTGCTTTTAAGCTTAGAAGTGTTTTTTCATCACAGTAGTAATTTCCTTCACCGTGGGCTACTGGGATGCGGATGGTTTCGTTTTGTTCGTAATCTGAAGTGAACATCGTTTCGTTGTTGGCCACCTCTAGTTCAACTGGACGACAGATGAATTTTAGGCTTTCATTTCGTCTCATGGCACCTGGGAGAAGGCCCGTTTCTAGTAAAATCTGAAATCCATTGCAGACACCGAGGATTGGTTTTCCAGCCTCAGCCGCTTTGATGACTTCCTTCATGACATTACTGAATCGGGCGATGGCTCCGGAACGAAGGTAGTCTCCATATGAAAACCCACCAGGAAGCAGGATTCCATCATAGTCTGCTAGGTTATCTGCATCATGCCAAACATAATCGACTTGCTCTCCTAGCTCATCTTGAATCGCATGAAACATATCAACATCACAATTGGAACCTGGAAATACGATTACCGCGAATTTCACAGAGCAACACACTCCTCAATCTCGTAGCGATAATCTTCAATAACTGGATTAGCAAGCACTTTGTCGCAGATTTCCTTCACGACTTCGTTTACATCTCGATCTGTTTTTTCTAATGTTAACTCCATATACTTACCGATTCGAACGTCTGTTACATCAGAAAAACTTAGAGTGTGTAAAGAATTTTTCACTGCCGTACCTTGTGGATCTAAAACACTTTCTCTCAATGTCACGTAAACTTTTACTTTATACATGGTGTTTGCCTCCAGTCATTTTATAAAAGTGGTTTTTTTAAGCTTGGGTAACTTGGGTTGCTAGAATGCGCGAATAAATAGTTTCATAGGCTGATGTTAAGTTTCCAAGGTCACGTCGGAACACGTCTTTGTCTAGTTTTTCTTGTGTTTTAACGTCCCATAGACGACAGGTGTCTGGGGAGATCTCGTCAGCCAAAATAATTTCATTTTTAGCATCTTTTCCAAACTCAAGTTTGAAATCAATCAGTTGAACGTTCATGGTTGCGAACCAGTTTGAGAGGATTTCGTTCACAGCCAGTGCGTTTTGTTTCAATATTTCGACTTCTATGCGTGAAGCAAGCTGTAATTCGCGGATGTGATCTTCTGTGATAAGTGGGTCACCGAGTTCATCATCTTTTAGGTAAAACTCCACGAGCGGCATGGTGAGCGATTTGCCCTCCTCCACACCAAGTCGCTTTGAAAAACTGCCGGCTGCTTTGTTTCTTACTACAACTTCAATTGGAATGATGTCGACTTTCTTAACGAGTTGCTCAGTAGATGATAGCTTTTGAACAAAATGAGAAGGGATTCCTTCGTTATGAAGCTTTGAAAATATCAAACTCGTAATTTCATTATTTAACCGGCCTTTCCCGGCAATTTGGCTCTTCTTTTCACCGTTGAAGGCAGTTGCAGAATCTTTATACTCTAACCAAACAAGCTGTGGGTCGTTTGTTGTGTAAACCTTTTTCGCTTTTCCTTCATATAGCAGTGCTCTCTTTTCCATGGAAGAGCCTCCTTTTTAGTTAATGGCGGTTGTGGGGTGTGGCTGTTGTGAGAGTTTTTGTGTGCTATCGGAAATTTTGCTGGCCTTATCGGAAATCTTGGTGCTTCTATCGGAAATTTCTTGGCGGCTATCGGAAACTTTGGCGCTTCTACCGGAAATTTCACTGACCCTATCGGAAACTTTGGACCTTCTATCGGAAATTCCCGGCGGCCTATCGGAAAATTTTGCTCTTCTATCGGAAATTTCACTGACCCTATCGGAAACTTTGGCGCTTCTATCGGAAATTCCCGGCGGCCTATCGGAAAATTTTGCTCTTCTATCGGAATTTCCGCCGTTCCTATCAGAAATCCAGCACCATTTAACCCTAATTCGGAACTCAGAACACTCAATTCAGAAGTTATTACTCATTTTTCAGAACTCAGCATCCATTTTCCGGAACTCAGCCACCGTTTTCGGAACTAAAAGTATGTTTTCCAGAACTTAGGCAACATTTTTCAGAAGTTCCAGCCTGTTTTTCAGAACTCAGAACCCTCCCAGAACTCAACCCCAACAGAGGTGGGACAGGAAACCTGTCCCCTCTGTCCCACACTGAATGAGGTGGGACACCAAACCTGTCCCTACTGTCCCATTACACGTTCAAAGATGGTGTCGACGTGTTTTAGGTGGTAGTTGTAGTCGAAGCAGTCATCGATTTCGGCTGGACTTAGCAATTCGGTGATTTTCTCATCCGCCTCGATTAGGCTTCGGAATGGGACTTGTTCTTCCCATGCTTGCATTGCACGCGGTTGGACGGTGTCGTAGGCTTCTTCACGTGGAAGGCCTTTGTCAATCAATGCTAGCAACACACGTTGGGAGTAGATTAACCCTAACGTACGATCCATGTTTCGCTTCATGTTTTCTGGGAATACCGTTAAGTTTTTCACGATGTTCGCGAAGCGGTTTAACATGTAGTTCAATGCGATTGTCGCATCTGGCAAAATGATTCGCTCTGCTGAAGAATGAGAGATATCTCGTTCATGCCATAGTGGAACATTTTCATAAGCCGTCATCATGTATCCACGAATCACACGCGCCATTCCCGTCATGTTTTCTGAACCGATTGGGTTACGTTTATGCGGCATTGCAGAAGATCCTTTTTGACCCTTTGCAAAAAACTCTTCTACTTCACGAGTTTCACTTTTTTGTAACCCACGAACCTCAACTGCAAATTTTTCAATAGAAGTCGCAATCAATGCAATCGTTGATAAATAGTGAGCGTGACGATCACGTTGGAGGGTTTGCGTTGAAACTGGTGCTGCCTGTAGCCCTAATTTTTCACAAACATACTTTTCTACAAAAGGATCAATGTTGGCGTATGTACCAACAGCTCCCGAGATTTTTCCAAACTCAATGCCTTCCGCCGCTTGCTTGAACCGCTCTAGGTTACGCTTCATCTCTTCGTACCATAAAGCCAATTTCAAACCGAATGTCGTTGGCTCAGCGTGTACCCCATGTGTTCTTCCCATCATCACTGTGTACTTGTGCTCAATCGCTTTATTTTTTAAAATCTCGATAAAGTTCTCGATATCTTTTAATAAAATGGCATTCGCCTGCTTAATTTGATAAGACAGCGCCGTGTCCACAACATCAGTTGACGTTAGACCGTAGTGGACCCACTTTCTTTCCTCACCCAATGTCTCAGACACCGCACGAGTAAAAGCTACGACATCATGTCTTGTTTCTTCTTCAATTTCTTTAATTCGATCGATGTTAAAAGAAGCATTTTCACGAATTTTTTGCACGTCTTCTTTTGGAATTTCACCAAGCTCCACCCAAGCTTCACATGCTAAAATTTCTACCTCTAACCAAGCGTTAAAACGGTTTTCTTCTGTCCAAATCGCTCCCATTTCAGGGCGTGTATAACGATCAATCATTGTAATCCTCCGATCTTTTCCTGCATCTTTTCCCATATTTGACTTTCTTCCATCTCAGATAAAACTTTTTCCACTGATTCATCTAAAACCGTTATGTGACCCATCTTTCTTTTAAGTTTTGCCTCATGTTTACCATATAGATGAACATTCCAACTACGGTATTTTTTAATATTGTTGACAACTTTCTCCTGATGTTCTCCTAATATGTTTACCATAACGGCCGGTTTTAATTGATCAACACTTCCTAATGACCAGTTGCAGACCGCTCGAATGTGTTGCGCGAACTGAGATGTTTCACAAGCTTCTATTGTATAATGTCCGGAATTGTGAGGTCTAGGAGCAAGTTCGTTGATAAAGATGTCTCCTTCTTTTGTTAAAAACATCTCAACCGCCAATACTCCAACCACCTGCATGTACTCCGCAATCTTTTTAGCTTTTTCAACTGCGTCCGCTTTTGCAGCTTCACTGATTCGAGCAGGCGCAATCGTTTGGTGTAAAATATTATCTCTGTGGATGTTTTCTGCGACTGGAAATACAGACATTTCGCCATCTGGGTTCCGAGCAATTATCACGGAGATTTCTTTTTCAAAATCGACCCATTGTTCAAGAACGCATTCACCCTGTTGTAATAACTTAGCTCCGTCCGGCAAGTCCTTCTCAGAACGAATCACAAGCTGCCCTTTTCCGTCATAACCACCTCTAGCTGTTTTTAAAACAGAAGGGTATCCAATTTCCTCTATCTCTCTATATAAATCTTCCAAACTCTCGATAACAGCATAGGGAGCAACCTCAACACCCGCTTCCTGAATGCTACGTTTCTCAGAAATCCGACTTTGCGTGAGCTCTAGCACTCTACTTCCCTGGGGAACATAAGCATGCTCGCATAGCCATTTCAATCGTTCAGAATCTATATTTTCAAACTCATATGTAACAACATCACTGATTGCAGCTAGCTTTCGTACAGCGATGGAATCATTGTATTCAGCAATAATTTTATAATCCGCAACTTGCCCACAAGGAGAATCTTCGGTAGGGTCTAAAACAGCGATTCGAAAGCCCATTGATTTAGCAGCTTGCGCCATCATTCTCCCTAATTGTCCTCCACCTATAATTCCAATGGTTTGACCAGGTAAAATTAGTTGCTTAGACAAGTTCATCACTACTTTCTAATACAGATTCTCTTGTTTTGTCGCGCATAGCTTGAAGTTTACTTGCAATGCCCAGGTTGGTTGAGCCTAAAATTTGGGCAGCTAATAGCCCAGCATTCGTCGCACCCGCTTTTCCGATGGCTACTGTTGCAACCGGTACGCCGCCTGGCATTTGAACGATGGATAATAAGGAGTCCAGTCCATTTAAGGCTTTCGATTGAACCGGTACACCGATAACCGGAAGCGTAGTTTTGGCTGCTACCATTCCAGGTAAGTGGGCAGCTCCTCCAGCTCCAGCGATGATGACTTTAATTCCACGATTACGTGCTTCTTCTGCGAATGTAAACATAAGATCTGGCGTGCGATGCGCAGAGACCACTTTTTTTTCAAAAGGAATCTCGAGTTGATCAAGCACCTCACAGGTAATTTTCATTGTATCCCAGTCTGACTTGCTGCCCATGATTACTGCAATTTCAGGTTTCATGTTCTCCTCCTGGTACAACTTTTTATAAAATAAGAAAAGCTCGAAACAGATTGACTCCATAAGAGAAAGCAATCTGCCCGAGCTTTAGATGTTTTCATGGGTAAAAAACGACAGTCCTTCCCCATAAAAATCCTAATACGGCCTATTTCACTTTCCCTCATAGTCCGATAATTTACGGTCATCGGGTAGAAACTTTTGGGCCATATCCCCAACATTATACGAGGGTCTTTAATTGTCAGTTTCTTAACTCCATTTCATTTTAACAACGGCTTTCAAGTAATGTCAACAACAAATAGCGAACATTAAAATTTTCAGACAATATAATGTTCGGCTTTTCATTTAGTTTTGTTTTGTTTCTGGGACAGCGAAACCTGTCCCCCCTGTCCCGTAGACTCTTTTTATGAATTTGCCGATGACTAGAGGCAGGATGGTGTGCCTTCGGTAGTGTAGGAACTTTATGAGTTCTTTTCCGTCTTCTTTAGATAAATTCCAATCATGCGGTATGAAAGACACCATTTCTTCTAGAAGTTGAATGGGCATGGTTTGAACAACCCGTACTGCTTCCTTAAAGTCATTTTCACTCGGGACAAATTTTGCCATCATTTCATGGGTTGCACTCTTAATCAACGTATTAGACAAATAGTAAAAATCATTAACTTCCCAATCATTTGATCCAAGTAAATCTGCGTGATCAATTACCCATAGGTAATGGGCACCAGACTCAACTTCTTCTAGTAAAATATTTTTCCTGGTCCGATCAACATTGCAAAGCCAATAATCAAACACGATAATTTTTGCCAAGTCTGAAGCATTTAGTATTCTTTCAGGCTTCACCTCGTGCGCATTTTTACAATCGTATAAGTACAAGCTCATAAACTGTTTGGATGTATTTACAGTTCCTATTTTATTGGGCATTTGATCCACGAATTCCTCCGGCAGACTGACTTGATAGGAGTAGGGAATCGGCAACCCCATAAATCGTGAAATACAGTACCCGATCCATTCATTAATTAAAGCTTTACTCTCCTTTGGTTTATACAGCTTAACGACGTAGTCTTTCCCATTATCGAATGAAATTAAGTGGGCATTGTTCGTTTTACTTTCAAATAGCTTTTGATAGAGTTGAGGCTTCAATTTGAATTACCTCGCTTTACAATTTGGCTTAATAGCTGGATATATTGCTCTGAGCATACAGGTAATGAGAAGTATTCCTCCACTCGATTTCTTGCAGTCTTTGAAATCTCATCGTATCGGTGGGGACGGTCAATGAGACGATAGATACATTCGGCAGCCCCTTTTACATGCTCTTCTTTATATAAAAATCCTGTTTCCCCGTGCTTTACGATTTCTGGAACGGATGATATATCAGGAGCCACAACTGGAACACCGCAAGCCATTGATTCGATAAAAGTATTTCCAAAGGATTCTGATTTTGTGGTGGAAATCGTGCATCCACCTGATTTTCTAATTTTTGCGTATAAATGAGGCATTTGTTGGTATGGGACCACAGGAAACCATTTCACTACTTCAGTTAGCCCCTGACTTTTCCATTCCTGTTCAAACAAATCCCGCTCCACACTTCTAGCTCCGCCGATAACCCAAAACTCAATATCGTTTCTTTCCATACGAATAGATTTAGCGATTCTCAGCAATAGTCTCCAATTCTTTCGAACATCTAGTCTACCAATATAGGCTACTACTTTCTTGTTTTTCGGAAGAATTGGATCATGGTTTAGCTGGATTTCTCCTTGATCAAGGGGGCGGAAAAACGATGTATTTAGGCAATTATTGATGACTTTTATGGGGGCATGCTGATCGATTAAAATAGAAAGAACTCTTTTTTGATAGCTTGTGGGAACAATGAATAGACTAGGTGATATTTTTTCAACCCCGTTAAGATTTCTCGACAATTTCGTAATTTCGGGAGTTCTCGCTTCCACTAAAATTGGCCCGTCGTACTGGACCTTCTCTAGCCAGCTATAAGCTTTACTTGTATCAACAACAACAATGGCATCGTAGTGATTCTTCAGGATAATTTGGTTAATCTCTTCTGTATCTTGTGTCAAATAGACCGTCGCAACATCCTGCATCATATGCATTCCACCTAAGTCTTTACAATAGAGAAACTCGGTGGTAATTCCACGTTTTTTAAAATAAATGGCGCGGTTACGCCAACCGGCATTCACACCACCTACTGTTAGTAGCCGCCAGATGATTAAAATTTTCATATTATCACTTCCTCTGCAGCTTTCTTACTTCGCTTACTTTTTTGACTTTTTTTCTTTCACCTTCTGATCTTTTGCTCGCTGTTCAGTATCGCCTATCATTTTTCCTTTTATTTTACTCTTAATAGCTTTTTCTTGTTCTAGTTTTCTTTCTTCTTTAATCGTCTTCCTCACTAGACCTACTAATCCCTTATATAATGATTTTGCATTTGTAGAAGTTAAAAGTGTACCTGTTTTCTGGCTTATTGAGTCTATGTCTACACTTTTGTTTTGAAGCTGATGGTACATCTCCCTTGAAACCTCATCTAAGTGCATATAGTACTCCCATTCCGTGTAGAGCCTTGGGGCCAACTCTTTTACATGTTCAAGAAATGTATTTTTATATTCTCCTAAGCTTGTTAATAGCTTACGGGGATAAGGATACGTTCGGTTTCTCCAAACGGTTCTCCCTACATCAATAACTTTCAGGGACCCGTCCTCTTGAAGGTATATTTGTCGTTTATGATGATCGATGCGCTCATATCCAATTTTTTTAAATGTTATAAGTAATTTAATCAGTTCATATGAAAGCTCTTTTGTTAGTGGTTGAGATTGGAGATATTCTCTTAAATCCACCCCACCAACCATCTCCATCACTATGAAATTCTCACCCTTACAGAAAATTTTCGGTAATAGTTGTGTCTTCTTCCCCAATGACATCGCATAGTACTCTCTTTCACAATCAACGATATCACCATAGACCTTTACAACCATTTTATGGTTTACTTTAAAAACTGCTCCTTGTCGACCCTTTCCAATCATCTCTAGGTCTGATTTATTTACTACTGACACATCTACATCTTCAAACCCCTGAATTTGAATTTTATTAACCTGTTTTTGAATTGATTCACACTTGAATTTTTTCTTTCCCACTTCATAATCATCTCCTTTTCGAATTAAATTTCTCTGGGTAGCCGTTACTAACAATTTCAACAAATCATTCATAACACAAGAATGGCTTGTACCATTTTCAACCTCAGGAATAATGCCCTGCTCATTAAATCTATTATTTAACTTGCTTTTTTGATGTTTGAGTACAGCTACAGTGTTTTTACAATTATTAAATGAATATTTCTAGTGTTTTGAAACTGACAGGCGTACAGTTTTTTATGTTTTTTCAAAAAAATGTAAAGGAAGATACCTGAAATTGTAATACTATTGCCTTGATAGGCTATAGACTAGTTGTTAGTCTCTGATTCTGAAATTGGAACACCTGTCTCCACTATCCTGGCTAGATGTATGCTATATTGGATTTATTCCCAATTGTTAGGAGAGAGGTAGATGAAGGAGATTTTGATTGGCGTTTTGGCTTCGATGTTCTTTGCGGTTACGTTTATTTTGAATCGGACCATGGAGTTATCTGGGGGACATTGGATTTGGAGTTCTTCCTTACGTTTTTTCTTTATGGTGCCTTTTTTACTACTCCTTGTATTGGCTCGAAAGAATTTGAGTGCTGTTTGGATTGAGATGAAAAAACACCCTCTCCAATGGTTGACCTGGAGCTTCTTTGGTTTTGTACTCTTTTACGCACCGATTACTTACGCAGCTTCATACGGACCAGGTTGGCTCGTTGCAGGTACCTGGCAGCTCACGATTGTGGCTGGTACTTTATTAACCCCTCTATTCTTTGACCGAATTCAAACCGAAAATGGCGATCTCACACAAATAAGAAAAAAGCTTCCTTTAAAAGCACTTTGTTTTTCTCTTCTTATCTTTTTTGGTGTTATTTTAATCCAATTTCAAAAAGCTAGTAGTTTATCTGTAAGTGAAATTATTGTCGGGGTTACTCCTGTATGTGTTGCGGCGTTTGCTTATCCTTTGGGGAATCGGAAAATGATGGAGCTATGCGGAGGAAGGTTAGATACTTTCCAACGGGTATTAGGAATGACCATCGCCAGCCTTCCGTTCTGGATGATACTAGCAGTGATTGGAGTCTTTAACGTTGGCGCTCCATCCTCCAACCAGCTTATTCAAACCTTCATTGTCGCTATATGTTCAGGTGTTATTGCCACTACCCTATTTTTTATCGCAACGGACCGAGCTCGGGATGATCAAAGTAAACTTTCAGCTGTGGAGGCAACTCAATCAACCCAGGTTCTCTTTGTAATGGTAGGTGAGATCTTACTTTTATCCATTCCTTTCCCAAATGGATGGGCAATCGTTGGGTTGTTTATTATTGTACTGGGAATGCTGTTGCATAGTTATTTCACGAAAAACACACAGGCCAAATTGTTGAAGTCATCCCCTGAGAGGAAAGCGGAAATGAGGGTTTAGCGGAAAAATTGTGCCTAGTCCAAAATGGGTATTACTACTTTCATTTTAGGTTAGGCTTCATTCAATCAGTGGGACAAGGTTCCTGTCCCCGGTGTCCATATCATGTATTTTCCCACAGTAACCGACATTTTTGGATATAAAGAAAACTCGCCGATTGGCGAGCCTTTAGGCGAAGACAGAGGCGTAGTTGCACTTATACTTCAATCCTAAAAATTTTAACCACGTCGATTTTACTTCCGTGCAAAAATTTTATACTTTCTTAACGTATAAAAAAAACAAGGTTTCCCTTGTTTTACTTTTGGATCATTCTTAAAAATTGTTTGGTTCGTTCTTGATGTGGAGATTGGAAGATGATGTCTGGGACGTTTCTTTCGACGATGACACCATTGTCCATAAAAATGACTTCATCTGCCACTTCTTTGGCAAATTTCATTTCGTGTGTAACAACGACCATGGTCATCCCTTCTTGGGCTAGGTCTTTCATAACTTGTAGGACCTCTCCTACTAGCTCAGGATCAAGGGCAGATGTAGGTTCATCAAACAGCATGACCTTAGGTTCCATCGCAAGTGCTCTGGCAATGCCCACTCTTTGTTGCTGTCCTCCGGAAAGTTGGAATGGATAGTAGTCGACTTTGTCCTGCAAACCAACCTTTGCTAAAAGCTCCCTTGCCCGTTTTTCTACGGTGTCTTTTGGTTCTTTTTTTACCGTAACTGGCCCTTCCATCACATTTTGAAGTGCCGTCATATGTGGGAAAAGGTTATAGTTTTGGAAGACCATTCCGGTTAATCTTCTGAATTTCGCCACGCTTTTTCGGTCCACTTTATGTGAAAAGTCTAGCTTCTGGTCATCTATGTTCACCAATCCAGAGGTTGGTGTCTCTAGAATGTTTAAACAACGAAGTAAAGTCGTTTTTCCTGATCCAGAAGGACCAATGACTACCACAACTTTCCCCTGTCCTATATCAATATTTATATCTTTTAGAACTTGTAATTCATCAAATTGCTTATATAAACCTTTTACGGATATCACGGATAGAGCCCCCTAATTATTTTGCCACATATCGGTCTAAACGGCGTTCTAGCATACCCTGTACAATGGATAATGTGAAGCAGACTACCCAATAAATGAGTGCTGCTTGGGTATAGAGCAGTAATGGTTCGTACGTGGTCGCCGCTATTTCTTGTGCCTTTCTGAACATTTCTGCAACCAGGATGACAGACGCTAGAGAGGTATCTTTTACAAGGCTAATAAATGAGTTAGACAATGGTGGAATGGAGACTCGTGATGCTTGCGGTAGAATGACTCTTCGCAATGCTTGTGGATAACTCATTCCCATCGAATAGGATGCTTCCCATTGACCTTTAGGTATGGATAAAATAGCTGCTCTTATGACTTCCGAAGCGTATGCCCCCATGTTTAGTGAGAACGCAATGATGGCAGAAGGAAATGGATCCAATGTAACACCTACGCTAGGAAGTCCGTAAAAAATAATGAATAATTGCACTAATAATGGTGTACCACGAATAATGGATACATACGTACTTGCAATCCATGTCAGTGGTTTTATTTTGGAGATTCGAGCTAGTGCCGTTAACACTGCAATCACTAGGCCAATCGAAAAAGAAATAAGAGTTAAAGGTACAGAATAGTAGAGAGCTCCCTTTACCAATGGTAAAAGGGAACTCTGAAAAATTTCCGTTACTTTTTCTAACCTTTCAGGATTCGTAAAAATATTAGTTAAGTACATCTTCACCGAACCATTTCTCTGAAATTTGTTGGTACGTTCCGTCTTCAATCATTTCTTGTAGTGCTTTGTTGACTTCTTCTACCAATGCTCCACTACCTTTACGGAACATAAATCCACTTTGTGCAGCGTTATCACTTTCATCTACCACTTTAATTGGTGCATCTGGACGTTGTTTCTTGAAATCAAGAACCGCAATTTTATCGTTAATCGTAACATCTACACGTTTAGAAGTGATGAGGTCAACTGCTTGGTTAAAGCCATCTACTCCTACTACTTCAGCTTTATATTCGCGTGCAATATCAGCATAGTTGCTTGTTAGCGTGTGTGCTGATTTTAAACCTTCAATGTCTTCAAAAGATTTTACATCGTCATTATCTTGGTGAGCGATTAACACAGCTGCTGATGTAATGTAGTGATCAGAAAAATCGTATTTCTCAAGGCGATCTTCTCTAATACCAACTTGGTTTGCAATCATGTCGAAACGTTCTGAATCCAGTCCAGCAAACATAGCATCCCATTGCGTTTCCATAAACTCAGCTTCTACTCCAAGACGGTTTGCAATTTCTTCAGCAACCTCTACATCAAATCCTGTTAATTTGCCAGACTCATCATGGAAAGTAAATGGAGGGTATGTACCTTCCGTTCCAATTAACAACTTACCTTCACCTTGTACCTTAGCCAGTAAGTCCTCGGTATTTCCAGTGTCAGCATTGTCATTACCTTCTGTTTCTTCGGTGTTGTTATCTCCTGCTGTATTCGCATTATCATCATCCGCAGTTCCACATGCGGCAAGGATAAGTGTAAAACTAAATAGTAAAGCAAAAAGTGTTAAAAACTTTTTCATTTCGTTAAACCCCCAGTATTCTTATCGGAATTGTTTTTATTCTACAGAACATGATGATAAGAGAATCTTTGATGTTTGTCAAAGGTTTTGTTTTTTATTTTTTCCTAATATAGGTGAAACAATGTGTTTGACCTAAAAAGGTGCGCTTAGAAAAGTTTTTGAATAAACAATACTTTTCATCAGCTGCTAACTATTAACACCCATTCAATTCCTTATTTCGGCCATAATAACAGTGTAGATTTTCTACAAGAAGAGGCAAGGCGAAGGAGAGGGTCTTTTGGCAACCAATACGATGCAGCAAGTTCTTTCGGTACCAGATGCAATTGAATCCAGACATAGCATACGGAAGTTTGTTGAGGATCCCATTCCAAAAGAAGATTTAAACCAAATCTTTGAGCTGGTACGATTAGCTCCAAGCGCATGGAATCTTCAGCCATGGCGTTTTCATGTCGTAACGGACACCAATCTGAAAGAGAAATTAAAAGAAGCCTCCTACGGGCAACAGCAAGTCACCTCTGCACCAGCGGTTGTACTTGTTATCAGTGACATGGAAGACGTGTTGGAAAATCTACCTAAAACCGTTCACCCAGGGTTGTCACCTGAACGGCAGCAAGAAGAAGTGGCCAACCTTTCCTCTTTTTTTGGAAGCATGAGTGTTGAAGAAAGAGGACAATGGGGGCTAACGCAAACAAACATTGCACTTGGGGTACTCCTCGTCACCATCCAAGGGCTCGGATATGCGAGTGTTCCCATGCTTGGGTTTGACCAAGAAAAAGTTAAAAATATTCTTGGGCTAGATGAACATGTCAAATTCGCGGCTATGGTCCCCTTTGGTATCGCAGACCAAGAAGGCTATCCGCATCACCGCTTTGAAATCGAAAAAATCGTTAAATATCATTAGGGACAGGGGGATAGGGACAGGGGGACAGGAACCTTGTCCCACTCCATAAATAAAGGAGTAGCCACTTACGGCTACTCCTCTCTCTTAAAAATATTCACTTTTACCCCAACTCTTTATCCAAGAATGCGTAAAAATCAACCCATTCATCAATCAATTTAGAGGTTGGTTTACCGAGACCATGCCCGGCTTTTGCTTCTAATCGCAACACAATGGTTGAGTCTTCGTGTGCTTTTTCTAATAGAGTTGCGGCGAATTTCTTTGCATGTGCCGGTACCACACGGTCGTCACTTTCCGCCGTTGCAATGAGTACTGGTGGATATTTTTGCCCTTCTTTTATGTTATGCAATGGTGAGTATTTATAAAGGAATGGAAATTGCTCCGGGTTGTCCGCCGAACCATACTCCGGAATCCAGAAACGCCCAATTGTGAATTTATGATAACGGAGCATATCAATCACCGGAACTCGGCAAACAACGGCACCATATAGGTCTGGACGTTGCACCATACAAGCTGCTACTAGGAGTCCCCCATTGGATCCACCCATAATAGATAGCTTTTGCTTGCTTGTATAATTTTGCTCGATTAAATATTCACCTGCAGAAATAAAATCATCGAACACATTTTGCTTATTTTCTAACATCCCCGCTCTGTGCCACTGTTCTCCATATTCAGAACCGCCACGCAGATTGGCCACCGCATAGATTCCTCCTTTTTCAAGCCAACGTAAAATGGCTGGATTGAAGGAAGGTGTCAAGCTCACATTAAAACCACCATATCCATAAAGGATGACAGGATTCTCTCCGTTTAAAGGAAGGTCCTTTTTAAGCGTAATAAACATTGGCACTTTGGTTCCATCTTTGGATGTATATAAAATTTGTCTTGTTTCAAACTGGGATGTGTCTACTTTTAACTCGGATTGCGTAAACACTTCCAGCTCATTGCTGGTAAAATCATAGCGGTAAACAACCGTTGGGCTTAAGTAAGAAGTCATGTCAAAGAACATTTCACTTTGATTGTGCTTACCGGATATCTCCGTAATGGCACCGATCATCGGGATGTTTATTTTTTTATCATGGCTCCCATCTTCATGGTACACATGGATTTGGTGATGAGCGTCGTGGAGAAAGGCGATCACGAACTGCCCATTCACAAATTTCACACCGTGCATGACATCCTCATGCTCAGGTACTACCTCTTGCCAATTTTCACGGGACGAATTTTCAAGGTCGATAGAAATGATTCGTCCACGTGGCGCATCTAGGTTTGTTTTAAAATAAAATTGAGACCCATTATTGTGAATGTACGTATACTGAGCATCACTGTCATCGAGTAGACGTGTAAAGTCGCCTTGTGAATCTAGTTTTTTCAAGTAAAAGCGATTCTCTGCAGCAGTTCCATGTCTGACATCCAGGCAAATGTATGTATCGTCATGCGTTATAAACGGTGAAAACATGAGCTCCTTGTTATCCGGTTGCTCATATATAAGCGTATCTTCTTCCTGACTCGTTCCCAATGCATGAAAATAGACTTTACTGTAGTTACCTTCATCCTCTTCACTTACAGACCCCGGCTCAGGAAAACGACTATAGAAAAATCCGGAGTTGTCTGGCGCCCAGGTAAGCGGTGTGAATTTCGCCCATTTAATGTGGTCATTTAGGTCTTGGCTAGAGTTTACCTCTCTGACATAAATCTCTTGCCAGTCACTACCATGGGTAGACGTGGTATAGGCGATGTACTTGCCATCTCCACTAAAAGAGTAATTTGTCATTGCGACCGTACCATCGTCGCTCAATTTGTTCGGGTCAATCACAACAGAATCCTGATCCGTACCTTTTTTATATAAAACAGCCTGATTTTGAAGGCCATTATTTTTCTGATAAAAAAGCTCTTCCTTCACTCTTTTCGGTACAAAATACTTAGGATAATTCCATAATTCCGTCAGTCTTGCCTGATCCTCTTCCCTAGTTTTTGTATCCTCAAAATAAGCATCACAAGCTTCTCCAAGCCCTTCTGCCCATTCCTTCGCTTCCAAACTATTTGGATCCTCCAACCAACGATACGGATCTGCTACTTTCGTTCCATGAAAATCTTCAACAACATCGCTCTTTCTAATCACAGTCATTCCTAAACCCCTCTCTCTTCTACCTATACTTTACATTTCGACATACGAAATGAAAGTCCTGCTGGGACACCGGGGACAGGTTTGGTGTCCCACAAAAGTTGGCTCAGAGGGGCTTGCCT
Organism: Bacillus carboniphilus; assembly: GCF_039522365.1. Classification (GTDB taxonomy): domain Bacteria; phylum Bacillota; class Bacilli; order Bacillales; family JC228; genus Bacillus_BF; species Bacillus_BF carboniphilus. The sequence continues at coordinate 116,168 of NZ_BAAADJ010000063.1, forward strand.
TGGGACATGGGGTCAGGAACCTCTGTCCCACTTGGGGGGCCGTGGACATAGGGACAGGAACCAATGTCCCACCCACTATGCTGAACGCCCTTCATTTCCCCCACAAAAACAGCCTGTCCATCAAATACCCACTGATGAACAGGCCAACATTTTACTGATAAAGCTCATATTTAATTTCATCGATAATTCTCTCTTGAATCGGCCCTTCCAATCTCTCAAGTTCTTTCTGAAAAGAAGTCACTTCTGCACTGGTCAGTGTGAGCCTTGGATGCATCGTCTTCCCTTTCAAAAGACTCAACCGCAAATGTGTAGGTGGATGTGTAGATTCAATCCTCGTTTTTTCAAGTTCTGTCTTCCGTTTAAGCCTTTTTCTCTCCCGCTCCGGAAGACTTTCAACTCTAGTTCGCAACTCTTCAAAAAGGTTTTGCTTTTCCTTTGACAAAGCAACCTTCCGACTTATATAGCCGCACAAGTCATCGTAGTGTAATTTTTCAAGGGCTCGAATGGTTGTAGCCGATCCTACAACCTCTGCGCCGAACAAATCCGCCCGGAACTCCGCGACTTGCTTGTTTCGAAAAAGTAAAAACGTGAGCACGTAGAGTAAGCTATACGGGATAAAAGAAAGACCTTTCATAATATAGTAGGTTGGAACCTCGAGTAAAGAGAGGCCATCGTCCCGCTCTCCAGCACCTGGTGTATCAGGGTATAAAAGTTCAAACCAGGTAAACAACGTGTTAATAGCTGTACCGATGTAAAGTCCTTTTGACAGATCTTTGTTGTCTTTATGCCCAAACTCATGTGCAAGAATGGACAGCCTTTCGTCTGAATCTAAGATTGCAAAGAGCGGCAATCCAATCGTGACCACCACTTTTCTACGTAGTCCGACCTCTGTTATCGAAGCATTAAAACGGTGATTGACGATGATCCCGTCTACTTTTTTTGTATTCATTTCCTCACTGATTTTGTCACAGATTTTATATAGGGTTGGAAAGTCTTCCCGTGAGATGACAACCTCATCTTTTTCAAGTCGATTGATTCGAGGACGCAACACCCACGATAGCCCAAATAATAAAACGGTCATGATGTAAACCAGGATGCTTTTCTCCACAAAAAATAAACAGTAGAGTGCACCTATAAATAAGGAAACGCTTGTAATATGGATAATCGTTGCAATGAGAAAAGCAGCGAGGGTTGGAAATCGAGCGCTCGGCACCACACCTTCCTTAATGCTTTCCACCATACTTTCTCCCAATCGATCACCTAATCGTTCATACAAACGCGTGATGGCGTCACTTTCTTCAGTGAGAGTTGGATTTACGTTATAGTCACAATACTCACACCACGTTATGTAATCTGTGGATACAGGCATTTGCCTTTGGCATTGAGGACATGGTTTAGTTTCCGTACGGGTTGACAGTGTTTGATTGATAATAGACATGGATTTTCTTCCTTTTTCTTGTATCTTACACACTATTATAAGGGATGTGGGTTTGTGGGGTTTATGGGAAAATTAAACAATATTCTATAAACTTCATTTATAAAAAATGGAGCCCACCAAAGTGTGTTCATTACACTAATGGCAGCTCCATTGCTGGGACAGCGTTCCTGTCCCCCTGTCCCACTTAAGCGATTGGATCACAGAGTTCGACTGAGTCTTCGTCTGCAGACCATTTTGAGTAGATTTCTAGCGTCCAGTTGGATGGAGTTCTCGTATAGCCGTTCTCTTGGATCCATTGATGTAGATGCGTGTACGTTCCGTAGATTTCAGATGCATGACCTTTGAATTGAAGGACTGCATATTGTTGTTCTGGAACAGTCAGTGTCACCATGCCCTCTGGAATCTGTTCGAAATCCGTTACTTCGAGGCAAGACCAGTAGCCGTCATCTTCCTCAGATGTTTCCCCAGCTTTAAAGGCACCAATTAGTTTGACCGGTTCAACAAGATTATGAATCTCGTTTTTTCTTCTGATTAACTCTAGGGAAGCCTTGGGTATATCTTGTTGAAATTCTTCGATATTGCTAGCTAAAACCCGAAATCCGACTAATTTCTTTTCTCCTATTGTTGATACTCCAGTAATTGTTATGGCGTCTTGTTTGGTCATAAAAATGAAGTTCCCCTTTGCCTATTTTTCTGAAAACATTTAATTTTACCATAACACAATTGGAACAATATCCCAACCCCTGGAAGGTTTTTGGTGGGACAGGGTTCCTGTCCCCTCTGTCCCAGCTATTAAACTTCGTCTGCCATATTGCTTAATTTTGTGGATGTTATTTTTTCTATATCTTCTATTTTAATCGTATATGGAATCCGTTCTTCTGTACTTGGAATAAAAACAGAAGACTGTATTTCTTTTAATTCAGTAATGTCTCCCTCAATTTCAATGAATCCTTTATATCTCTCATCTTTTCTCAATTCTTTATTATTTGTACCTGTTATTTCTCTGTAGTCATCAAAGATTACGTAAATTTGGTCAGCTGATAGACTCAAGTCATATTCTAGTTTTTTGTTCATTTTACTAAGGCCCTCTTCTCCCTCAAGCTCTTCATCAGGAATTTCTAATGGCCTATCAGGATTATAAAAGCCTTTAATAATTTGATCTTGTTTATTTTCTACAGTGTAGTAGATTTCGAAGCTTTTAGATTCATCCGTATCTTTTTGGTAGATCAAGGTTGGCGTTATAATGACTTGTCCATCTAAAACACTTACCGGCTCAGCCGTTGCTAGATAGCCTTTATCCGGGAAAAACATGACTTTAAAAAATAAAATAATGAGACCAAGACCAATCATGGACTGTATAAAAATGGTCATCAACCCATAGATCCCTGCTAAACCTAAGAATAAACGTTGAATAGGATTTATCTTTTTCTTTTGGGCAAATCTATTTAATATCTTTTGTTCTTTTTTCCGCTTTTTATTGAATACTTCAATATCGAATCCAACTGTCTCAAAACCCGCTGTTTTCGCAATAAGCTTGGCTCCGCGATCTAAGGTAAGGAATAATATTTTTTCATTCTTACTGTCTCGGAGGTGAAGATAACTCGCAATAATTTTATCATCTGGTTTATTTTGAGATAGATTGTATTGAGAAAATGTTGAAGAAGGGGCGACCTCTATAATTTTAGAATCTACTATATCTAATGCTCGAAATCCCTCTCTTGCCTCAAATGCCCTTCTTTTCTGTTCTCTACTAGCATCGGATGATGAACTTTTTAATCTATCTAATTCGTCATATACTTGTCGTGAAATATGTACATTTTCGTTTTTCAACTTTTTAAATAGGCTTGAAGCATTCATTAAAAAGTTCGTATCAGGACACAAGATGTACCCCTTGTTTAAATAGGGTTCTAATGTTTTATAGAGTTGTTTGGCTGAGCTGAACAAAATGCATAATCTCCTTTATGTATATTTAGTATATTTCTAGAAGTTCCGGAAATATTATACTATTTTACCACAATCATACCTATGACAATAGACCCATCGGCGGGACACAGGGGACAGGAACTACTGTCCCACTTGCACCTCCAGTTACGTGAGGTTGTATAGTTAAATTATCAAAGGAAAAATGGTTTAATTTAGTAAAGGAGGATATAGCGTATGGGAGATGGACGCAAGTTTTTGATTGGGGAGTTTTCGGAGAGGACAGGGACTTCGATTAGGACTTTGCATTATTATGATGAGATTGGGTTGTTGACTCCGGAGAAAAATCCGAGCTCTGGTCATCGATTGTATACGGATAAAGATGTCGTGACTCTTCAAAAGATTGTGAGTTTGAAGTTTTTAGGGTATAGCCTGGAGCAGATTACGGAGATGATTCATAAGACAACATTTGATGTCAGTTTGAATGATTCTTTACACATTCAGAAACGGGCCTTTGAGGAAAAAAAGGAACAAATTGAAGCAGCGCTCACATCCATCAACCGTGTCATCACGATTCTAGAAGAGGAAGGCGAAGTTGACAGCACTGTGTTGATGAGCCTGATTCATAACATCCAATCTGAAAAAGACCTTGCCAAGTGGTTAGAGGAACGGGCTCCGAAAGAAGTGGTGGATCATATATTCAACATGCCGGAAGAAGAAAAGCTAAGCATGGATAAACTGTATGTTCGTTTTTCAAAAGATGTGAAAAAACTCTACGGAAAGCCAGTTCAGGACCCTGAAGTTAAAGAACTCATCACTGATTTTATGAAGGAAACAATGGGGTATATTGGAGATGATGCCGCCCATGCTTTAGGGGAAATCGACTCAGCAGAGGCAGAGCAACTCATCGAGCAGTACCCTTCTCCTTTTACAAAAGAAGAGGAAGCTTGGCTGAATCAAGCCATGGAATACTATATGGAACTGGAAGAAAAATTAGCAGAGCAAGAAACCACGGACGAATTGGAAATGGGGTACACACATGAAAACAAAACGAAAGGGTGATAAACAACCTTTCCTGTCTCTTATTTTTTCAACCGATATCCCTAAACTAGCATTAACCATCGGAATCATAGGAAGTCTCCTGACCACCATCACAGGACTGGCCATTCCGCTACTTACAAGAGAGATGGTAGATGGGTTTTCAATAGAAGCAATCAATACTTTTTTAATAGTTGCGATTGTTGTAGTGTTTCTGTTGCAAGCGGTCATAGATGGGCTTTCTCTTTATGCCCTCACCTATGTCGGCCAAAAAATTGTGGCACAGCTAAGGAAAAAAGTGTGGTTCCGACTCCTCCGCTTGCCCGTTCGATACTTTGACAAGCACACAAGTGGTGAAACGGTCAGCCGAGTCGTCAATGATACAGGAATTTTAAAAGACTTAATATCACAGCACTTTCCACAATTTATCAGTGGAATTACGACCATTATTGGAGCTGTTATTATCCTGTTTATCATGGACTGGAAGATGACTTTGCTGATGTTTATTTCGGTTCCCCTTTCGATTTTATTTATTGCACCTTTGGGGAGTAAGATGTCTAAAATTTCTCGGAACCTTCAAGACGAAACAGCTAATTTTACAGCGAGTGTCCAACAAACACTTAGTGAAATTCGACTGATGAAGGCATCCAACGCGGAGAAAACCGAAGAGCAAAAAGGCTTATTTGGGATTAAAAAGCTAGTTTCAATCGGGCTGAGAGAAGGTAAGATTTTTTCACTTATCGGGCCGTTAATGTACTTAGTGGTCATGGTGATCATTGTCATCATTATTGGATATGGCGGAATTCGGGTGGCCGATGGCAGCATGAGTACCGGTTCACTTGTTGCGTTCCTCCTTTATTTATTCCAAATCATTTACCCGATTACATCCTTCACCATGTTTTATACCCAGCTGCAAAAAGCGAAAGGGGCAGCGGACCGGATTATTGGAATTTTAAGCGAGGAAGCGGAGTCCGGCCAAACGGGAAAAGAGATGGACATTACCAATAAAGAGATTCGTGTCGAGGATGTGTCGTTTGCTTACAGTGAAGAAGAGCCGATTTTAAAACATGTTTCATATGATGTGGAGCCAGGCTCGATGATTGCTTTAGCTGGGCCAAGTGGGAGTGGAAAAACAACGATGTTTGGGTTGCTGGAACGATTTTACGAGCCCACTTCAGGTCAAATTCTTATTGGTGAAACGCCCATTCAAGAGCTGTCCGTTTATGCATGGCGGAGACAAATCGGGTATGTTTCACAAGATAGTCCCATGATGGTCGGTACGATTCGGGAAAACTTATGCTATGGACTGGAGGACGTTGGGGAAATCGACGACAAGCGCTTATGGGAAGTGGCGAAAATGGCATACGCAGATCAATTTATTCAGGAATTCCCTAAGGGGTTGGACACCGAGGTTGGGGAACGCGGCGTTAAATTATCCGGGGGACAAAGGCAACGGATTGCAATTGCCAGAGCTTTCTTAAGAGATCCGAAAATACTCATGATGGATGAAGCGACAGCTAGCTTAGATAGCCAGTCTGAAGGAATTGTTCAACAAGCTTTGGCACGGCTGATGGAAGGGCGAACCACCTTTATTATTGCGCACCGACTCTCCACCATCGTCAACGCGGATAAAATCATTTTTATTGAAAAAGGCGAAATTACAGGGGTTGGCACGCACAGTGAGCTTGTCCAATCCCATGGGTTATACCGAGAGTTTGCGGAACAGCAGCTTGCGTAAAAAGGAGGCACCTAGCCTACCTATAAGTACGGTGGGCGGTGCCTCCTGTTTATTTTACAAAGTAATCCAGAACTTGTTCGTCCTCTAACATTTCACCGGATTCTACAAATCCAATTCGTTTATAAAAAGAAATGGCTGCTTGATTTTCAGGGACTACCGAAAGACGGACTCTCTCACAGTCTTCATGTTCCGAAATCATTTCAATGACTTTTTTCATCGCCATTTTCCCATAGCCTTTTCCTTGGAACTGCTCACCAATCATGAAACGGGGAACCCAGTGTCTGTCATAGGACTCGTTTTCAGGAACGTACTCCACTGCAAGGAGTCCTACAACCGTTTCTCCATCACATATGGCATAAGGTGTAAATTTCGGATCCACATAGGCCCATGCAATGGTGGCCAGATTCCGAGCTACGAATTGCTTCTGATCTTCCGCTACCTCTAACTTTGCACATGCTCTAATATTTTCTTGTGTCACGGGTTGAATTGAGATTTCAGTTATCATTATGTTCTCCTCTACTTTACGTTATCTGTTATCTGTTCTAATTGGATTCCTGAGTGGGACACTAAACCTGTCCCCTCTGTCCCACCACTGTTTGGTAGGTTGTTTCGGTAAATTCTTTGAGGAAGGATGTTGGCATTGGTTTGAATTGGTTGTATGCTTTTTGCGCTAGCTCGGCTGCCTTTTCTTTTTCCCCGATTTCGTTGTAGCATAGCGCTTTGTAGGCATCCATGACATAGAAAATGGCCAAATCGATTGGGAAGTGCAGATGGGATGGGATATGGACTTTTTCTAACCAATGAAGGGATTCTTGGTAACGCCCCAGTCCATACAATGCCTTCCCCTTCTCCAAGTAAATCCAATAATTGTGGGGGTCCATCATTTCCGGATTATCTGAATGCTTCTCAATCAACTGCAATGCTTCTTCATGATTCTGTTGGATATTGTTTATAAACATAAGAGTAATGAGGTCGCAAAACAATATAGAATCTACATCCTCCGCGAATTCTCCGTATTGTCTTAGTTTTGTTATATAAAACTCCATTTCTGCCTCATCTTTTTCCATCATGGCATGTGCAGCGGATAGACGGTATAAATCACTGATGAGGTAAAATATTCTTTGTTCTTTTGAAAAAGCAATGGCACGCTCCATGACTTGAATACCTGACCGCGAATCGCCGACAGAGTAGTGAAGAACCGCTTCATGGTAATCCAAATTAAGTCGTGTAATGGGATCAATCACGGACTGCTTCGCCTCAATATACTCCCGTTCCCTCTTGAAAATTTCCAATGCTCGTTCATACTGATGCTCGACAAACCTTGCCATCGCCCGAAAAATACCAACCGAAGCACGTTTTGCAGTTAAATTTAGCTCCTCATACCTTGTAGATGCCTGCTCCGCAAGCTCTTCCCAACCCTCTTTTTTCAAATTAAAAAGACACCGACTATAGATCTCTAACAACCGTGCCGATTCATATCCGTTACTGAGTTTTGCTATGTAAGGGTGGATGAGTATTCTAATCTCTTCATATAGGTGCTCATTTTCATTTCCTGGATTTAAATTATTCACAAGCTTCTCGGCTTGCTCCAATACATCACGCAGTTCAGTAGTGCTACTCTCCCCAAGTAGATCAGCCACTTCCACTCCAAGCTGACCTGCAATATAGGATAAGCTCTCCATCGATGGGTTTGCCTTATTATTTTCAATGAGACTCAGCATTCCCTTCGTTAACTCATCACCCGCTAGTGCTTCAAGAGTTAGTTTCTTTTGTTTCCTTATCTTCCTAATCCGTTCTCCTAACATGGTGGCAACACTCCTATTTCCGCCTATAGTTTAATTATATTAAACTTTTTATTGAAATGGAAGCTTATCCCATGATACAATTTGTTTAATTAAATTAAACTTCCGGGGTGGGAATTTTTTATGGATGAGGCTTTAAAGTTAAAAAAAGCAACCTATCACTTGTATACCTTTACCATTAGTAAGCTCATTTCGTCGTTTGGAGCTCAGGTATATGCCTTTGCAATTAGCTTTTATATTTTACAGTTAACGGGATCGGCCACTAGTTTTGCCACCAATCTCGTGTGCAATATTTTACCGCGTACACTTGCAGCTCCTTTTGCAGGGTACATTGTCGACCGTTACTCAAGGAAAGCGATAGCCATTACCTCTCAAGTCATTACAACGCTTGCAATCGGTGGACTACTTGCCGTCAGTTTAACCCATGGACTTTCATTGATTGCCATTTACACAACCACCTGCATCTTGTCACTCACTTCTATGTTTTCAGGCGTCGCCTTCTCTTCATCCATTACTGGACTTGTTGATGAAGCAAGAATTCAAAAAGCTATGTCATTGAACCAAATGGCCATTTCATTCGCAGCAATCGGGAGCCCAGCCGTTGGAGGACTTTTATATGGGGCTGTTTCTATGCCTGTTTTTCTCATTACGTATATGGTTGCTTCTAGCCTCGCGATTGTTCTGGAAGCTACCATGAACTTTAAGCTTTACGCGAAACGAAAAGAAATGGCGGAAGGGGAAAAGAAAGAAAAAATGTGGGAGAGCATCAAATCAGGGGTCCGCTACCTGAAAACGCAGACCGTCATCATGACGATCATCTGGATTTCGCTCCTTATTAACTTTTTATTCGGGGCATTTGAAGTCGGATATTCCTATATATTGATTGAAAAATTAAAAATGGAATCCCAGCATTTCGGTCTAACGCAAGGCGCTTTTGCAGTGGGGATGCTTCTATTCTCCATTTATTTTTCAATGCGGAAAGAGGTTAAATATCCACTACTCGTTTCAAAAAGGGGTATTTTTGCAATGGGGACGATTATAGGAGCCATCTCCATACCACTGTTAATTTCCCTGTCCTATACGTCAACATTCATCTATTATGTCTTAATCATGTTTAGTTTCGGTTCCATGGTGATTATCGTCAACACCCCAATCCAAGTCATGATGCAAAAAAGCATCGATGACGATTTCAAAGGTCGGGTATTCTCCATCCTCGAAATGATGGCCATGGCGCTCATGCCACTAGGAATGGTCCTTTACGGATTCCTATACGACTTCCTTCCAGCTCAATGGATCCTGCTCTCATCAGCAGCCCTACTAATCGGAGTCATCCTAATCCTAGCAAGACCATCCGTCATCCAAAAAGCGCACCCAGAACGGGACAGGGGGACAGGTTTACTGTCCCACTAGTGGGACAGAGGGACAGGAACGGTGTCCCACTCGCTGAATAGTGAATGTCGATTCTATTTATTTTCAGTATATAAGCATAAAAAAGCACCTACCAAATCAAGGGTAGGTGCTTTTTTAACACTTTATCGATTCCAACCCTATTACAGGCCTACCGGCGTTTTTTCTAAATAATCCTTCAAGGCGGTGAGGTCATTTACACATGCTTTTTTAAATGTTTTAGCCACCATTTTTCCTAACAACTTTGCAATTCCTGTTAGTCCATTTATTTCACCTTTTAACGTGACGTCTGTAGAATCGCCGACTGGTGTTAATATGTATGTAAAGATAAATTCCCCTTTGCCGGTTGTTCCTTTCGTGCCATCACAACGGAGCACGATTTTCTGTGGCTCGTCCAACTTGATCACTTCAAAATGTTCAGATGCCTCTTTCCCAAACATTTTCCTTGTTTCTTTCCACTGACTACCTTCACGCATTGGACCCTCATCTAACCGTTCGATTCCCACAAACCCTTGCATCCAGTGCTTCGCTTGCTCTAAGTCCAGTAAGCCTTTGTAGACTTTATCCTGAGGTACATCGTACGTAATTTGTTCTTCAAATTGAATAGACAACTCACTTTCCCCCTGTTCTAAAAATTCGAAAAGCACCGAAATCTACGGTGCTTCCTAGTTTGAGTAGTGTTCCATATGTCCGTTCTAGTCTTGAGTGGTAGGTGGGACAAGGTTCCTGTCCCCGCTGTCCCACTATTTGGCGTTTTCGTCCGGCTGATGGATACCAATAATATTTCCTTCAGTATCCATATAGTATCCTTGCCATGCCATTCCAGGTAGAGCATACTTTGGGAGGGCAACCTTTCCTCCAAGGTTCAAAATCTTTGTCTCAGTGGAATCATAATCTTCTACACCCATTGTACAAGAAAAACCATTCATTGCTTGGCCCGGCTCAGGCGGTGGACCTTGACGCTTCATCAATGCTCCATTAATTCCTGGCTCATTCGCATCACCTGTAACAGCTCCATAATAAGGCATGCCAGCATACTCAGACCAATCTTCAAATGTCCAGCCAAATACCTCACCATAAAACTTCTTTGCGCGCTCCATGTCATCTACATGAATTTCGAAATGTACTAATCTTCCCATGATTTCCTCCCAAAATTGTAAAAATTTAAATCCCCTTCGCTATCTATTTCTTCAATAAGGTTGGAAACTCCTTCCTCCCCTAAAAAGGAACCTTTCAGTTTTAAGCTCCTCCGTGGGACAAGGTTCCTGTCCCCTCTGTCCCACGAATAAAATTTGGCGGTAAATTAAATGATATAGGTATAATTTTTCGGTTTGAAAATACCTTCCAGAAAAGGTGAAAATAGATGTTTTTGAGAATTCTCATCATTGTGATTGTTGTTTTAGCATTGATCGGTTGTTCTATTTTTTGGGTCAAGCCTAAACAGGCTCAGAATTTGAAGAGTATCCATACGTCTACTTCTTCTAAAAAAGTTGTTTTTCTTGTGGTGGATTCATTGATGGATCAACCGCTTCAAAAGGCTCTACAATCTGAGGATGTTCCTGCTCTAAAGTTTTTTATGGAGAATGGGCACTATTATCCTGAGCTGATTAGTTCGTATCCCACTATGTCAGTGACGATTGACAGTACATTATTGACCGGTACTTACGCCGATCAGCATAAGGTTCCTGGCCTCGTTTGGTATAACCAAGCCGAGGGGCGTGTGATTAGTTACGGAAGTAGTGTGTTTGAAAATGTAAAGCTAGGGCTTTCCAACTTTGTTCATGATAGTTTGTATCAGTTAAATAATTCCGATTTAAGTCCAAATGTAGAGACCATTTACGAAAATTTGCAGAAAAACGGCCTTTCCACGGCGTCTATCAATGGACTGATGCTCGCGGGAATACCGAGCACACCCTCAATTTTCCATGGGTGATAGACATTTTTCCAAAGATGCCTAATGATGTCCACACAAACGGACCAGACCTTCTATCTCTAGGCAATGTAAAAAGAATAGATCCCAGCAATGGATTTTTAATTCATAAATATGGAATGAACGATAAGCGCTCCATCAAAGAATTGACCTATTTAATCCAACAAGACGCGGTACCTAACTTTACGCTTGTATATCTACCCGATAATGATCGACCTGTTCATAATAAAGGACCAAATACACTAAAGGGACTGAAAAAATTAGATAAACAGCTTCAGAATCTTTTAAATGTCTTTCCAACTTGGGAAGATGCCTTAAGTGAAATTACATGGGTCATGATTGGCGACAGTGCCCAGTCAGCTATGGTAAAAGATAAGAACTCGGCTTTGCTAAAATTGAAAGATCTGTTAAGTGACTTTCAAATCGCCAAAATCGGAGACATCAAAGAAACGAACGAAATTGTTTTTACCCCTAATGAGCGAATGGCCTATATTTATGCTTTACAGGACCATATCCAACTAACGGATATAAAAGACAGACTTTTTAAAGATGATCGAATGGACTTTGTCGCATGGAAAGAACAAGACACCATCCATGTGGCTTCACCGCATAAGGCTGAAGAATTAACTTTTAAAAAAGGTGGTCCATACACAGATGAGTACCAACAAACATGGGAGCTCCAAGGAGATTTTTCTGTACTCGACTTAACGGTCAAGAATGATGGAACCATCGAGTATGGAAATTACCCAGATGGACTAGCTCGATTATATGGGGCAATCAATTCGCAAGAGGGTAGATTTCTCATTGCCGAAGCCAAGCCAGGTCATGAATTCAAAGGGGAAGGTACAGCAACTCACGACGGTGGTGGCGCCCATGGATCCATCCACAAAAAAGATTCAGTGGCTCCAATCCTCATTACCGGAACCGACCAACTGCCACAACATTACAGAATCGTCGACCTAAAAAATTGGGTGCTGCAGCTGCTACTGGGACAAGGGGACAGGAACGGTGTCCCACCTTCAAATGAAGAAAGCAAATCCACCCCTAATTAACCTGGTTTTCAAACGATTCATCATGAACAAAATGAGAAAATGTCAGTATAAGTTACTTAACAATACAGACCATTACCGAGTATGCGGGGTACATTCTCCCGGGACACGGGGACAGGTTCACTGTCCCACATGTTTCCTCTCCATTTGGACATACTATTTTTGTCAAAAAGAATAAACATGGAGGGAATATAAATGGCAAACCAAGATATCACTGCTAAAGTGGAGGACATCTTCAAAACCACGTGTGGAAGCTGGGACAACTGCAATCAATCCAATATTGTCGTCTTCCTATCACAATGCTATGACCAAGGGATTGACCCACAATTTTGTGTGAATTGGTTGGATGAACACAGTAACCACATTTCTCAATGGTCCGAATTTTCTCATACTGCTCAGGAATGGGTGAACGAACATACCGCTAGTGGTTCACCTATTGGAACAACAGAAAATCAAGAAGGATGATGTGCCCACCGTTCTTCACAATAATTTTACAAAACCTGGTAGCGAACACCCGCAATTGTCTGTTATAATAAAATTCACTTTACAAGAAATGGAGGTTTTCCTTTTGACAGCGTCTATGAGACTTCGATTCCCAACATTCTATCGTTAATTAAATACGAAGAAGACTCTGCCTGCATGGAGAGTCTAACTGGGATTGGTCTGTCTATTTTTAAGGAAACCTCATTTGACGGTTATTAAAAAAGAAGGGCACGCTTCCCTTCTTTTTTTGTTGTCTTTAAAATAAAGACGTGAGCAAAAAAGATTGATCCCCTCTTAGCTATTAAAATTAAAATAGAAATGGGATTGTGAAAAATGAATATGGAAAATACGCAAACAGAAGAAAATTGGTTCAGAAATATTGTTCTCTTTTTAAGTAGTCAAACGGTTTCGCTATTTGGCTCGGCGCTCGTGCAGTATGCGATTATGTGGTATATCACATTGGAGACGAAATCCGGCCTAATGATGACGTTGTTTATCATTTGTGGCTTTATTCCCACCTTCTTTTTATCACCCGTTGCGGGCGTGTGGGCCGATCGCTACAACCGGAAAGTCTTAATCATTGTCGCGGATGCTTTAATAGCCATTTCCACTTTAGTCCTAGCGATTGTCTTTCTGATGGGGTATGATGCCATTTGGTTGTTGTTTGTTATGGCGGCCATCCGAGCAGTCGGAGCAGGTATCCAAACTCCAGCTGTTGGTGCGATTTTACCTCAAATTGTTCCAAAGGATAAGCTAACGAAAGTAAACGGAGCAAACGGTAGTATTCAAGCCGTTATTATGTTCGTCGCCCCAATGGCAAGCGCAGCATTACTAACCATGGCAACCATCGAAGTAATCTTCTTCATTGATGTCATAACAGCAGCGATTGCGATTTTCACGTTACTCACCTTCTTAAAAATACCTTCACATGAGAAGGCAGCTAACACGCAAACAACGAGCTACTTTAGTGACTTTAAGCAAGGGATTAGCTATATCAATCAGCATGCTTTTCTAAAGAAATTCTTTATATTCTTCGCTATTTTCTTTGTGCTCATGGCACCTGCAGCGTTCCTAACGCCATTGCAAGTGACACGTAGCTTCGGGGAAGATGTGTGGCGATTAACGGCTATTGAAATTGCATTCTCTGTTGGGATGATGGTAGGTGGTGCTGTTATTGCTTCTTGGGGTGGATTTAAAAACAAAGTCCACACCATGACCTTTGCTAGTTTAATCATGGGGGTTTGCACTTTTGGCCTTGGTGCTATTCCGAACTTCTGGATTTACTTAGTTTTCATGGCTATATTCGGGATCTCGATGCCACTTTTCAATACACCGACTATGACTCTTATTCAAGAAAGAGTAGAAGAAAATTATCTAGGTAGAATCTTTGGGGTCTTCGGAATGATTTCAACTTCCATGATGCCCATTGGTATGCTCATCTTTGGGCCAATGGCGGACCTTGTAAAAATTGAGTGGTTACTGCTGGGAACCGGGGGCTTCATTTTATTGCTATCGATGTTCTTAGTTCGAACGAATGAATTAGTGGAAGCTGGGAAACCGGTGGTGACGGAGACTTCTAGTTAAATACGAATAAACAGGCGATCAGTACTTATTACTGGTCGCCTTTTTCAATGATTCCGGATTGGGTTGATTATGTTGGGTACTCAATTGTCCATTCACTGTGCTCAAGCTCGGTGGGACAGGGTTCCTGTCCCCTCTGTCCCACTAAGCTCCGGGACACGGTTCTGGTCCCACTACCAAACCTGCTCGATGACCCTCATCCAATTTTCGCCGAGTATTAGTTTGATTTGGTCATCTTTGTAGCCTCTACTCACTAAGCCCCTTGTGATATTAATGGCTTCTGTATATTGTTCGAAACCTAGGAGTGAGTCGGCTCCTGGCAATTTATCTTCTTTACGGAAACCGATGGTTGGTGCGATTTTGGTTGCAATCATTTCTTGAATAAACAATGGCATATTCATTGGCCAATCGGTCCCAATCCCCACATGTTCGACTCCAACTAGTTTAACTAGGTGGTCGACATGATCTAAGAAATCATTCATATCCGGTCTATCTTTCTCTTGATTTAAAAATTGAGGGACCGTTACGACACCGATGACTCCTCCCGTTTTGGCAATTGCTTCAAGGGTGTAATCGTCTTTCCCTCTAGCGTGGCCGCTTACTGCTTTACATGCAGTGTGAGAAGCGATAACCGGCGCATCCGAAATCTCACAAGCATCCAAAGTGGATTGTCTACCAGTATGGCCAGTATCAACTAAAATTCCAAGTTCATTCATCTTCTGAATAAATTTCACACCAAAATTTGAGATACCTGCGTCACTTCGTTCTGTACAACCCGCTCCAACAAAATTGTGCATGTTATAGGTTAATTGCACGACTCGAAGCCCAAATTTATACATCATTTCAAGATTCTCTAAGTCAGTCCCCATCCACTCGGTATCTTGAGTTGTGACCATCCCTGCTACTTTTCCTTCTCTTTTCGCCTGCCGAATATGCTCTCCTTTCGTTGCTTTAATTAACCAATCAAAGGAGTCAAATTGCTGTTGAGCTGATGTAATGGACTGGAGCGATTCCTCCATGGCACGACTGCCTCTACCACCAGAAATTTGTCTATTTCCCGCAGTTATACCAGATTGTATCCAGCAGTCCTTAAAAGCAGGCAACTTCCCTTCAGCTGCCATACTAATCGACTCACGCATGATGCGAAACACATATTCATTTGGATCATGGATATATTTTTCACATCGCTTTTTCAATTCTTCTGTTACTTCTTCCGAAAAATCAGGAGGTGACATCGGCCCTTGAAAAAGCATATCAATGATGATACTTTCTTCATGCAATCGTTTCGCTCTTGATTCTTGCTCTGTTGTTAATGAAAAATCAAATAAATGTATACTCATATATTCCTCTCCCTTCCAAAATCATGTGGATGTTTCCTGCCTTTCACAAAAGAAAAAAGTAGGAGAACCGCCCCGGTTTTCCCGATTTCCCTGCTCAACTGCTAGTTATATAGATGACAAGCTACTTTTCTACCATTCACACTCGTTAATTTTGGGCTCTGTGACGTGCAGATGTCCGTTGCATGTGCACATCTTGGGTGAAACTTACAACCATTCGGAGGATTAGCTGGAGAAGGCAACTCCCCTTTTAAAATAATCCTTTCCTTCACTTCATCCGGATCCGATTTTGGAATTGCGGAAATTAACGCTTTAGTATACGGATGAAGCGGTTCTTCAAACAGCTCATCCCTACCCCCTTCTTCCACTAATTCTCCCAAATACATAACGCCAACCCGGTGGGCAATATGTTCAACAACCCCTAAATCATGAGAAATAAAAATATAAGCGAGGCCTAGTTCTTCTTGTAAGTCCTGTAATAAATTCAGAATCTGAGACTGGACGGACACATCCAGTGCGGATACAGGCTCATCTAATACCACAATCTTGGGTCGTAAAATAATTGCACGCGCAATTCCTATTCGCTGCCGTTGTCCTCCTGATAGTTCATGAGGGAACCTAGTCAGATGGCTTCCGGATAACCCAACCAGTCGAATCGTCTCATTTATTAAATTTTCATGCTCAGACTTAGGAATTTTATGAGCAATCAGTGGCTCCGATAAAATTTCACGAATACTGAGCTTCGGATTCATCGATGCCATTGGATCCTGAAAAACCATTTGAATATCTTTGCGGACACTATTCATTTCCTTTTTACTTAAAGTCGTAATATCTTTCCCCTGATAAATAACCTCGCCACTCGTAGGCTCAATCAATCGTAAAACACAACGCCCTGTCGTTGACTTTCCACAACCAGACTCACCTACAATCCCAATCGTTTCCCGCTCATTTAGATGTAGGTTCACTCCATTTACCGCATGAACATACCGTTTTGATTGAAACCAAGCTGATTTGGTTGCAAATCTTTTTTCTAAATTTTTTACTTCTAGAAGAGTAGTAGTTGTTGATGTCATATGACCTCCTCCTTCTTCTCATACAGCCAACAACGACAAGATGTTTTCCCATCTAATTCAAATAATGGAGGAACAGAACGTTGACAAATATCCATCGCTTTTGGACACCGGTCTGCAAAGCGGCAGCCTGGTGCGTATTGATCAGGAGTTGGCACTTGTCCGACAATCGATTTTAAGCGACTTTGCCCCTTCGATTGATGGGGAGTCGACTGGATTAAGCCAACCGTATACGGGTGATGCGGTGTTCGAAGCAGCGTTCTCGTATCTGCTGTTTCCACAACCTGTCCAGCATACATAACGACAACACGATCACACATTTCGGCTACGACCCCTAAATCATGTGTGATTAACAGAATGGACATATCCAAGTCACTTTTAAGAGACCGTAACAAATCTAATATTTGCGCCTGAATGGTCACATCTAAGGCTGTGGTTGGTTCATCTGCTATCAGCATTGCTGGATTACAAGCAATGGCCATTGCAATCATCACACGTTGTTTCATTCCACCTGATAGGCGGTGGGGATATTCATGAAAAATTTCCTCTGCACGAGGTATTCCTACAAGCTTCAGAAGCTCTACTACCTTTTGTTTAAGTACCGAACCCTTCGCTTTTTCGTGTTTTTCAATGACTTCTCCAATTTGAATTCCAATGGTTAATACCGGGTTTAACGAGGTCATCGGATCCTGAAAAATCATCGAAATCTCTTTTCCTCGAATCTTTTTCATTTCTTTTTCAGATTTATTGACTAGATTGATATGATTGTAGAGAACTTCACCACCTGAAATTTTCCCGTTTTTATCAAGGAGCTGGAGGATAGAGAGTGAAGTAACACTCTTCCCACAGCCAGACTCCCCAACCAAACCTAATACTTCACCTTTTTTCACCACAAAATCGACGTTATCAACAACAGTTACGGGGCCGTTTTTACTTTCAAATTGAGTCGTTAGTCCGTTTACTTCCAACACATTTGACATATCGTTATTCCCACCTCCTTGCTATTACCGTGATGATTTCGGATCGAATATATCACGCAGGGCATCGCCCAAAAAGTTCACCGCGAATACAACCAATGTGATAGCCAAACCTGGGAAAGTAGCAAGCCACCATGCATCATACATATAGTTTTTCCCTTCAGCTAGCATCGTCCCCCACTCTGGAGTTGGAGGCTGTGCTCCTAAACCAATGAAGCTAAGGGCTGCTGTATCTAAAATGGCTACTCCAATGAATAGAGTCGTATACACTAACAACACACCTGACACATTAGGTAAAAATTGTCTACGAAGAATCCACCCGTGAGAGCTTCCGATAGACCGGCTTGCTTCGACAAAACCGGATGATTTGATGGTCAGGGCTGCACCTCTTATGAGCCGTGAAAATCCTGGAATAGAAGCGATTCCAACAGCAATCATTGCATTGGTTAAACTGGGTCCTAAAATCGCTACGATAGCCAGAGCTAACACAATACTCGGTAAAGCTAATAAAATATCCATGATACGCATCAACACATTATCGACCCAACCGCCAACATAGGCGCAAACTAACCCAATTAGAGTTCCAAGGAAAAATGTTATCGCCACAGCTAATAACGAGACTGTTAAGGTTACTCGAACACCGAAAATCATTCGTGATAAGATATCTCTTCCAATTGGATCCGTTCCTAAAAGATGCTCCATACTTGGCCCTTGCAACATAGCATCATAAAATAATTCCTCCGGGTCATAAGGGGCAAGTATTGGGGCGAATATCCCAATTAAGGCAACGACAAAAAGGAAAAGAATACAAACAACAGCACGCTTATCCTTCATGATTCTTTTTACAGTATCTGATTTGATTTTCAAAGGAGCCTTATGTGTAACGCGTGCCTGGATTGGTTTATAGGTTTCTAATTTTGACATTTAATTACGCCTCCTGTGTGCCCATTTCCACCCGAGGATCGATGATGCTGTAAAGTACATCTACCAAAATATTGATGGTGACATAGACAACACCCATGAATAAAACCGTTCCCTGAATAAGAGGAAAGTCTCTCGATGAAATGGCTCCAATGGCTAACGTACCTAGACCTGGCCAGTTAAATACCTGTTCAATAATAACCGTGCCCCCAAGCAATGCTGCCATTTGAAGACCGATCACTGTTATAACAGGGATTAACACATTTCGCAGGGCGTGACGAAACAAAATCAATCGATCCTCAAGACCTTTAGCCCGTGCAGTACGAATGTATTCATTGGATAGAACCTCCACCATTCCATTTCTGGTTAATCGCATAATCATCGTGGATGCGACCACACCAAGTGTGAGGGATGGTAGGATCAGGTCTCGAAAACCCGTTCCAGCTGCAATGGGAAACCATTGAAGCTTGACTGAAAACACCATCACTAATAATATGGCTAGCCAAAAGCTTGGAATCGATACCCCTAAAGTAGCTAAGGCCGTACATAGCTTGTCAATGATGGAATCTTTAAATCTTGCTGCTAAAATTCCTAACGTAATGCCGATTACAACAGCAATGAACAGTCCGAATACAGCTAGCTTCACCGTCTCAGGAAAACGGTCCAAAATTTCCGTCAAAACCGGTCTTCCTGTCTTTAAGGATGTTCCAAAATCACCTTGAAAAGCATTGGTGATATACTGTCCATATTGAACGAAAAGGGGCTGATCCAGCCCCAAATGGTTTGTTAGCTTTTCCACTTGCTCCGGGGATGCGTTGATGCCAAGCATGATCTTGACTGGATCACCAGGAATAAAGTGGATAAGTAAAAATGAGAATATAGAAATTCCAAAGATGACTAGTATCCCGGATAAAATCCGATTGATGATAAACTGTTTCATTATTGTCTCACCCAAGCATCTTGGTAATCGATTGAGACATTGTTTATCTTCACGTCCTGAACTCTACTATTGACTACATAAAATACCTTTTCTGCATAGATTGGAACCCAATAGGCGTTTTCCACTACGATTTTTTGAACATCGGCATATACTTGCTTTCTATCTTCAAGGTCTACGGTTATTCTGCCCTTCTCTAATAATGCATCAAGCTCTGCATTTTGAGCACGAACATGGTTTAAACCGCCAATCTGACTAGAATGGAATAGCAAGAATAAAATATCTGGATCCGAGTAAGAGTACGCTAGGAAGGACATATCATAGTCACCCTGTGATACTTTTTCTATGAGTGTCCCTGCCTCCATCGATTGGATACTAACTTGGATTCCAATATCCTTTAGCATGGCTTGAACGATTTGTGCCGCTTGGCTATGCTGTGGCATGATGGAAAGCTCTAACGAGAGTTCTTGACCGTCCTTTTCCATAATTCCGTCGCCATTCTTCTCAAAACCTGAGCTTTCTAATAGACTAATGGCTTCATCTTGATTGAATTTATGGCCATAGTTTTCTACATTTTGATCATACCCAAAAATGGTAGCTGGAATCGGTCCATAGGCAGGGGTTCCCTCCCCATTTAGTTCGGCCTGAATAATCGCTTCTTTATTGACTGCCATATTGATGGCTTTTCTAACGTTGAGATCTGAAAGCACTTCATTTTCAAGATTCATTTCTAAAAATAAACCTAAGCCTTGACGTTCGGCCTCTAACACATAATAGTCTGGGTTATCGCGGTATCTTTGAACATCCTTTGGTAAGACGCCGGAAGCGACATCAATGGATCCGCTATCAAGTGCTGCCAGCATCGTTTGTGCATCCTGGATAAATTTGTACACAATCTGATCGGGGTAAGCTTTCCCTTGGTTATCAGCGGAAGGTTGTGGCCAGTTAAAGTCTTCATTTCTTTCCAACGTGACGGACTGTCCCGTTACCCATTCCTTAAAGATAAAAGGTCCTGCTCCAACTGGGTTTCTTCCATAATCATCCCCGTGCTTTTCAATGGCCGCCATCGATAACGGCTGTAGGTATCCTTGACTCGTTAGGTTTCGTAAAAGTGGTGCGGATGGAGCCGCCAACTGAATCACAAATGTGTGATCATCTGGAGCAGAAGTTGACTCAATTCCTCCTATTAAGCTTGCGGCAACCGTTGCCCCTGTATCAGGGTTCAAAATCCGATCAAACGTATCTTTGTAGACCTGAGCTGTTAAAGGGGTACCGTCCGTAAAGACAACATCGTCTCTAAGCTTAAACGTGAGAGTTTTTCCATCTTCTGAAACACTATAATCTTTTGCGAGATGCTGTTCTATATCGTTTGTTTCTGGATTAACGGCAAGTAATGTTCCACCCAGATGACTGGTGATTAGTCCTGCAATACTCATGGCTGTTTTATGAACATCTAGTGTATCCGGCTCTTGCATCGAACCGATGGTAATGGTGCCACCTGACTGAGGCGAGGTAGCCTCTTCAGGTGATTCATTGTTTGTGTCTGTATCCTTATCAGATGAACTATCGTTATTTTGATCAGGCGTTGAATCCGAGGCTGAATCAGAGCTGCATCCGATTATCAAAAACATGGACAGAACGAGCATGATCAAAAATAAGATTGGTTTACTTAGACGATTCATTGCCATGTTCGAGTCCTCCTATTCTACTTTTGGGGTTTGTCTAAAGCCAAATGCCGCACGAATGACCTTGTTATCTTCGTCTTTTACAAAGCGCAGTGCCAATTCTGATTCTCTAAAGGCAACAATAAAGGTATCATTTCCAATTGGTGTTAACCCGTTAATATGATCCAAGCCATCTGCTTTCAACTGCAATTTTCCATCCTCGACCACTACACTATATTTCGAACCTTCACCCGAAGCATAGGAACCTACATATTGTTGTAATTCTTCCTCTGAAACCTCTACTTCTTCGTACTTCACATGAGAAGCAGTGACTGGCTGACCTAATTGATCATTAAAAGCACTGAATAATAGTTTAGTAGATGGGACCCCTGCTAAGTTAGCAAAAGAAACACCTGAAAGACCTAGCTCAGGAATAATATTCAATTGAGCTGCTACCCCTTTTACCGCACCACCATGGTCAACCAGTTTATATCCGAAGTAGTCAGGTGTAATCATGACACCGTATCCATAGTAGCGATCTTTATCACACTCGATATACGGAGTGATCATTTGTTCAACACTTTCAGGAGTCAAAAGTTGAGCATCGCCCACTTTACCTTGGTTTCGAAAGATTTCCGCGTATTTCAGCATATCGTTTACCGAAGACTTCAGGAAACCAGCAGCCCGCATGGATGGTGCATCCCAAGGATTATCCGATTCAAAAATAATGGTCTCATCATCTTTTTTACGAGAGTTATAAAGGGATGTAAAATCGTCATGGTTCTCTAATTCTTCTAAATGGAACACACTATTTTTCATTCCAGCTGGATCTAAAATGTAATCCTTAACATATTGTTCATAGGTAATGCCACTTACCCTTTCCACAATGGCCCCTAGAAGCGAATAGCAATCATTTGAGTAGCTAAATTCAGTTCCGGGTGCTCCTAATAGGTCAAATTCTTGGTTCGCGATATCCGCCATTAACTCTTCATACGTATCAACACTTACTTTTTCTGCTTCAGCGGCAGCCTTCTCAACCGTTCCAATATCACCCTCGGTCTGACCGTCATCATCAAACTTCGGATCATTCGCAATACTCTTGGCTAAAGCTTTATGTAACGTCGGTAAAGGTGGTAAGCCAGCAGAGTGTGTCAGGAAGTGATGAATCGTCATTTGCTTTGTATATTCTTCATTTGAAGTTTTAAATTCCGGTAAATACTTGAGAACCGGGTCGTTCACATTTAGCTTTCCAGCCTCTTGCAATTGCATAATGGCTACAGCAGTAAATGATTTGGTTACGGAACCAATTCCAAAAACGGTATCAGAAGACAATGGGAGTTTTTTCTCGACGTTACGGTAACCAAAACCTTTTTCATAGAATACTTGACCGTCTTTCGCTAAACCAATTGAAAAACCAGGAATCTCAAACTTCTCACAAATTTCTTGACAATACTGTTCAAACTCACGAGTAACTGTTTGTTGAGTCATCTAATACCTCTCCCTTTTCCTTTTAAATTTTTATTATAAAATTGTACGGTGGGTACAATTTACAACCAAATTGGTTTTTATCACCTGGAAAAACGACACGAATATCTATCATGCTAGTATATTTTTCCTCGTATACACTTGTCTGTCCACTCGATACGATTCAAGCACTTCACGATTTATTTCATAACCCATACCAGGTTTATCTGGAACCTGGATGACTCCATTTTTGACTATTACTTCAGGATCAATAATATCGTTTTCCCAGTAGCGCGAGGATCCGGCTGTATCTCCTGGTAAAATAAACTGAGGAAGCGTGGTTAAGGCAACATTGTGTGCTCGGCCAATACCCGCCTCTAGCATGCCACCGCACCAAACCGCAATTCCCTGCTCTGCACAGTAATCATGGATTTTCTTTGATTCTGACAGCCCACCAACTCGGCCAATTTTTATATTGATTATTTGACAGCTCCCTATTTCAACTGCTTTTCTGGCATCTTCATAGGAGTGAATACTTTCATCTAAACAAATGGGGGTTTCTAGCACTGATTGTAGTTTTGCATGATCGATAATATCATCGTGGGCTAGTGGCTGCTCGATCATCATGAGGTCTAAATCATCCAGCCTTTTCAATAAGCTAATATCTTCTAACGTATAGGCGGAATTTGCATCTGCCATCAGTAAAATATCTGGAAAATGTCTCCTAACTTCCTTCAGCATTTCATAATCCGAACCAGGCTTTATTTTTATCTTCATCCGTTTGTAGCCTTCATTCACAAAACCGTCAACGACCCGGACTAAATCTGTGGCAGTTGGTTGAATTCCAATACTAATCCCTACATCTATTTGTCTCTTGGTTCCACCAAGGACTTGGTATAAAGGGGTATGATTCCGTTTAGCATATAGATCCCAAACTGCACCTTCTAATGCTGATTTCGCCATATTATTCCTTCGAATGGGTTCAAATCGTTTAGATACCTCATCAGGATGCTCAATGGGTGATTCCAGCAATAAGGGAATTAAAAATTGTTC
Source organism: Bacillus carboniphilus (assembly GCF_039522365.1). Taxonomy (GTDB): domain Bacteria; phylum Bacillota; class Bacilli; order Bacillales; family JC228; genus Bacillus_BF; species Bacillus_BF carboniphilus. Next base: position 139,977 of record NZ_BAAADJ010000063.1, read on the forward strand.
CATGATGTGTTTGTTCGTTTCAACTGTTTCCTCACTATACCAAGGACTTGAAAATGCGACGGATTCCCCAAAACCAATAGCCCCGGTTTCATCCTCCATTTCAATCACGTAAAATTCTTTGTCCTGAAAGGTTCCAAAGCTGGTTGTAAATGGATCCTTTAATCGCATCACTAAACGGTGAAGGGTCACCTCTCGTATCGAAATCGGTTTATTCGCCATGATATGCCTCCTATTTCCCTGTATAAATACAACTTACCTCATGAATATTCTTTGAATATTTTTTCCAAGCAATGCCTCAAGATCAGCATCTGAGAATCCTCGTTTCGCAAGTCCCTCTACTAGCGTTGGAATGGATTGATGACCTGAAACAACATCAAATGGCTTTCTTGGCATACTTTGTAAGTCATCAAGAGAGACATATTTCATAAAGTCCTCACATAGATCCAATCCCAGTCCTACATGTTCAATCCCGGCTACCGTAACAAGGTGGTCCACATGGTTGATGAACTGTTCTATGGTAGAGCTTTCATCATCATTTCCTACCAGCAAACTTGCGGCATTGACTCCAATACAGCCATTTGTAGCTGCAATCGCCTTGATTTGATCATCGGTTAAATTCCGCATGGTTGAGCAAAGAGCTCGAGCATTCGAATGCGAGGCAATCACTGGCTTTGAAGCGAATTGGATGACATCCCAAAAGCCTTCATCATTTAAGTGGGAGACATCAATGGTGATGCCAAGTCTTTCCGCTTCTTCTATAACCTTCACCCCAAAACTGCTTATACCGCCTTTTTTCCCTTCTTTTGTTGGGTAAAAGAAGCTACCATCAGCTACTGCATTTCTACGACTCCAAACGAGTCCAAGATTCCGGACTCCTAACTCATAAAAGACACGCAATAAGCTTAGGTCTGTGCCGATTGGTTCGGCTCCCTCAATCGAAAGGAGAAAGCCAATCTTATTCGTTTGCTTAGCAACATTCATGTCATCTCCGTTTAAACAAATCATGAGCGTATCAGGAGATTCGTTGACCTCTTCATATAACGCACTTACTTGGCTTAATGCTTTTCTTAGTCCCATTTCTGGCAAAAACCCACTATCCACAAATAGAGATGCAATAATAATATTGACTCCACCTTCCACAAATCGTGGCAAGTAGTCTGTCTCAATAACCTTTTTTCTCCCTCTTTCTCTTTGGATTTGAACATCCATTAACAAATCAAAGTGGGCATCTATCACTAGGGTATTTTGTAGGAAATCAGGAGAGAGATTGTTTTGCATACTGTCACCTCTTATCAATACCTATTTTTTCCTTTTTAGCAAATGGGTAAAATTCATTTCTATTTTGGTCATAACCTGCCATATGGTTTTGGACTTTAGGGTCATCTGTTGCTGCAATACTCGTTACTAGTAGATTTAAGAGCGAGAATGTGGGTGTAATCCCTTTTAAAGGGATAGGTGTAGGAGCAATCACCCTAAATACAGTATCCGCATATTGTCCAATCGGAGATAATCGATCATCGGTGATGGCAATGATATAAGCTCCTTTTTTCTTAGCTGCCTGAACAAATGAGAGAGTCTCTTGGATGTATCTAGGGAAGGAGATGGCCACTACAACTGTGTTTTCATTTAACTTTGATAACAGATAATTTGCATCCTCTATTTCACCACGATATTGCGATGTATTTCCGATTACTATATTGAGGGCAAACATAAACCACGTAGCTGGTCCATAGGAAGATCGGAACCCGAGGACCACTCGATGATCCGCCTCAATCAGCTTTTGAATAGCTTTTTGGTATTGCTTGTAATCAATTGCGTCTAAAGTGGCTTTCACGTAAGCATTGTCCTGTTCCATCACATGTTGAATTAAGTTAGTATCTTTTAGCTTATTGGACATTTCAAGAAAGTTTTCAATGGGGTTAATGGTACCTGCAGTATCTTCTAAGAGGCTGGACTGGATTTCCTTTTGTAATTCACTGAATCCCGAGTATCCCAAGATGTAGCACAACCTTATCACCGTTGTCTCACTTGCTCCGCACGCTTGCCCAGACTGTTTAGCCGTCTGAAACGCGAATTCTTTTGGGAAATCCAGCATATATTTTGCAATCATTTTTTGTCGTTTTGTCAGTTGGTTATAATTTTTTCTAATTTTATCTGTATAATGTTCCATTTACTTGAACCCTTTCATTTCTCAATAGACTCTCGCTCCTAGATAGGTATTAGTGACTTTCTAGTATGTAAAAATGGATACTTGAACCTTGTTCTCTTTGAACTCCAGTGATGAGATAACCGTTTGAAAAAGCATCTTCGATAGCAGTTCGTGTAGCATGTCTCCACGCAAGAGCTGCATCAGGCTTTTGCTGCTTGATGACTTGAATATTTGAAGGCACTGGAACACGGTAGCCGGCATGGTTTTGTCTGACCCTATTCTGGTAGTGGGTGGGGGTTGTATAACCGTCTACTTGTTCCCAGCTATACAAGATTTCATATTCGCTTTCAGTCTGTAAAGCGCCAGACATGGCTTCTTCCACACGTTTCGAGCAAATATCCCATTCAACCAATAAACGGTCAGATGGTAGCCCTTTGTTCAATTTATCGTTTAATTCCCCGTAATAAGAGCGAATGTATTGCCTTGAATAGCCACCAAGCTTACAAACATTAAAATAAGCATTTCTTAGTTCTAAAGGGTCAAAGGTCCAAATCATTTTTTTGAACCCGTATTGAATAGCCCATTCTCTTTGCTTGGTTTTAAGCTGATAGCCAATTCCTGCATTCTGGTAATCTGGCAAAATACCAGTCATGTGGGAAATTAAGTAGGCTTCTCCGTCTTTAAAGCCGGCAAAACCGTAGGAAAAACCAACTAGTTTTTCGTCTGTAAATGCTCCTATTACAACCCCACCATTATGAATTGCGGCGACTAGCTGAGGGAGAGGGGAAACAATGTCCGGACTCCAAATTTCTGCTTGAAGTTCAACAACCATATTTATTTCCTCAAGGTCTTCGATAATTTTATAGGTTATAGTCTTTTGCAAACTCTTCATTGCCCCCCTATTATTCGGGTATCACAGGGCATGAATCCCGAATTAACTTCTATTGTACGGACGTGTCGTGAAGATTTGGAATTTGTAACAATGACAGGTATCTGAAAAGCATTTTGATATGTATAACTCATCTGTAAGGTAGTTTGAAGTTGATACTTTAATTTTGTGGATTTTTTGAAGTGTTAGCTTTTTTAACAGTATATACGAATCTATCTGACTTAACAACAGAAAATTATAAAAAATCAAAATATTTAAACATTTAATAAATAACTGCCTTTAATCAATAAAAACAGCCTGATTAACAGTGGATTAAATATACTGTTAACCAGGCTATTTATTAGTATTGATAGATGCCTTTAGTAATAAAAATAAGGCCTACCTATAAGGTTAAGCCCATTTTTCAATATTAGAGTTTAGCGGGACACCGGTTCCTGTCCCCTCTGTCCCAGCGCAACATGCTTTTTAAAATTGCGCTTCAACAAAGCCATGATCTCTGTATCTATGAATCTTCCTTTTAAAAACACATATTCTTCGAGCGTACCTTCATGTCTAAAGTTGGCCTTTTTTAATACCCGTTTTGAGCCGATATTTTCCGGATGTAATAATGCTTCAATTCTATTTAACTCCATACTTTCGAAGCCATATTCTAGTACACACGGGATCACTTCACTCATCAAGCCTTGTCCCCAATGTTCCTTGGATAGCTCGTAGCTGATTTCTGCCTTAAAAAAAGAGCGGTTCCAGTTGTGAAAGCCAATGGTGCCTATTACTCTATCACGTCGGTCCTTTGTCGTAATCCCCCACCTGATTCCTCTTGATTCTAGGAACATTTTTTCTTTCGAGGTAACAAATCGATAGGCTTCACTGATATCTTCAAAAGTATCTAAATCATAGTATTTTGTAACCTCTTCGTCCGAAAAATAAGAAAAAATAGCTTCCACATCTTGTTGAGTGATTCTCCTTAAGATGTAGTTTTCTGTTTCGAGTAGCGGAAAACCATCTATATGATCCAAGTCATCTCAGCTCCTTTTCGTTAAACTTGATGTTTTAATTAAGTATGTAGTATTCTCCATACTTTCATTATATGATGCCTGTCCAAAATATGATGTTCAGGATTTATCCTATTAACTAGTTTACCTTTATTATAAAGTAGTAATTTACTAGTGAGAATATCTATTATTATTTGGAAAAAGATAATAAAAAGTCTGCCCCCACATACTGGGCAAACTCCGGAGCTAGGTTCTAAAATCAATCGGTAAATCGATTCTAACAGTTGTTCCTTCTCCAACTTTACTTGAAAAGTCAATGGTTCCTTGATGAGCCTCTATAATTTTCAAGCTAGTCATTAGCCCTAATCCAGTACCTTTTTGTTTGGTAGTATAAAAGGGCATTCCTATATTTTCTATGACTTCTTCCGGGATTCCGCACCCTTCATCTGTAACAAGAATCGATAAGGTACGCTTATTTTTTTGTTTAATCTCGACTGTGATTTCCCCACCATTTGGCATGGATTCAATCGCATTTTTTATCAAGTTAATAAATACTTGTTTTAATTGATTTCCCACACAACGAACCCTTGGTAGATCCCCATGAATCACTTTAATGTCAACCCTGTTCATCAATGCTTGAGAACCAAGTAACATCTTCACATCTTTAAAAATCTCTTGAATCTGTTCAAACTTAAAATGATGAGCTTGTGGTTTTGCTAGTAACAACAGTTCTCCAGTAATTAAATCGATCCACTCGATTTCACCTGCCATTACCTCTAGATAGCTCTCTTCGATATCTTTTCCAGTTGATGCGTTTATGAGTTGTAAAAATCCCTTAAGAGCCGTTAAGGGATTTCGAATTTCATGAGCGATAGAGGCCGAGAGCTGCCCCACGGCAGAGAGTTTTTCAGATTTTACGAGTTCTTGCTCCGTATGCTTTTGATCGGTTATGTCCTTCGCAATTCCATAGACACCCACTACTTCCTGATCGACAATGATGGGCATATTCGTAACATTAACGTGAATCACATGACCCTCTTTATGTATGACCTTCGTTTCATAGTTTTGCGTTTCGCCTTCCTTCGCCTTTTCAAAAAATTCTATCGTTTTATCCAAATCTTCTTCAGCAATAAATGGAATAAAGGAGAGCTTCGGATACTCCTCCTGCCTAAAACCTAACAGCTTTTCAGTCGCGGAATTAACACTAATGCAATATCCATTCAAATCGAGAGAATATACCGCATCCGGGTTGTGTTCAAAAAGAGATTTATAATGTTGCTCATGCTTTGCCGACGCCTTCTTCTCTTTCGTAACATCTTGGAAATAGACAGTTAGACCATTTTCGGAAGGATACGCCCTCACGTCATACCAAGTATCAAGTGGGGGTGGATAATACGCATCAAAGTTTACGCTAACTTGTTCTTGAACAGCCTTGTTATATTGTTCATAAAAAGGTAATTCGACTGCCTCTGGGAACTCACTCCATATCTGCTTCCCCACAAGGTCATTCCCTCTTCGGCACAGAAGTTTTGTTGCCTCCTCATTCACATAAGTGAACTTCCAATGTGTATCTAATGCAAAAAAGCCATCCGTGATTCTGTCTAATATTTCACGTGCATCTATTTCAGTTATTTTCATCTTGTGACCTCACTAAATCTACAATTTAAAAGATGTCTATATGTGAAATTCTAGTAAAGATAGTAAATTCCTCCTATTATTTGTCGATTGGTCCCTAATTTCGTAAATCGGATTGACTCGTTCTTGTGTAAAAATGGCTTTTTGTTAAATTATCTGAACTCGCACATTAGACACTCGTTTTCGCACGTTATTTAAAAATTCGCACGTAATTCCAAATTTTCGCACGTAAATTTGAAATTTTAAACATAAACATACTTAACTACACTATGTACCCTCATTTCTCTCCTAAATTCCAACTCATTTACCACTCACAAACCAAGAAAAATGGTGTTTCCTTAAAAAAACCCCTGGAAACACCGTTAATATTCAAATAATAAAAGTTCATCCTACAAACCTATTTAATAAAACACTTTAACCTCCCCCTTGTACATCTCACAACCAAAACATAGTCGCTGGGACACCGGTTCCTGTCCCCCCTGTCCCACCTCTGACATATTTTTTTAATAAAGTACATTTGAGGCATAAAACTTTGCAACGGCTTGTAGAAATAGTAGAGAAGCATGTTTTTAGTTTTTTCTTTGTTAAAGCCAATGATGCTAGATCTCTAGCATTCTACTACATAGATGCACCATTGGGTTTTAAAATTTTATGCTTAAAGGAGTGTGTCGGTTTTGAAGTTTAAGTGGACAAAACTTTTGTGGACCTTTTTATTGATTTGCTTCATCGGCATTTTGGCAGCGTGTTCTTCGGATGGTGATTCAGACAGCAGTGATCCGGGTGATCAGACAGATGGGAAGATTTCTGGAAAGCTTGAGATTCAATATTTTGTTGGTGGGTATGGGGATGATTGGTGGAAGACGGTGATTGCGGATTTTAAAGAAAAGTATCCGGATGTGGAGATTGTGGAGCATGCGGGTCCTAACATTAACGAGGAAATGAAAACTCGATGGATTTCGAACAATCCACCTGATGTGGTGTACATTGACGGAAATGGGTCGAATGAGACTCAGATGATTAAGGATGGACAGCTGATGGATCTCAGTGACTGGGCAAGTGGCATTACGTTAGAAAATGGCACTTCATTACTGGATAGTTTTATATCTCCTGCTGAGGAATTTGAAGATGGGTCCATTTATAGCCTTCCTCTCGTTTTTGATACGTGGGGCGTTTGGTATGATGCAGCTTGGTTTGAGGAAAATGGATGGGAGCCTCCAACGGACTATGATAGCTGGATGGATTCAATGGAACAAATCCAACAAGATACGGGTATTTCTCCTTTCATAACAACTGGTCAGTATGCTCAATACTTCCAGAGAGGGGTCCTCTACCCTGCCTTTGCTGCTGCAGGTGGTGAGGAGTTACTCAACGACCTATCCAATGGAGTTGTAGAAGCATGGGAAGGTGAAGAAGTCCTTAATGTCATGAAAAAAGTGGAAGGTATGGTGGCTGCAGGGTATGTCGATGAAGGATTCGCGGCACGCAGTCACACTCAAACGCAAATGAATGTTCTTTTACATGAATCTGCTTATATTCCAGTAGGGTTCTGGTTACCAAAAGAAATGCAAAATGATACCCCAGAAGGATTTGTATACGGCTTTGTTCCAACACCAATGAATGATCCGGGAGAGCCAATGGCGCTAGTTCCTGATATTCGTCCAGTTGCGATTGCCAAAGAAGCCAACAATCCAGAGGCTGCGAAAGCTTTCCTTGAATTTATTTTTACAGAAAAATATGCACAAAAATTTGCGGAATCCACAGGAGCTATCATGAACCTCACAGGTGTGGATCTATCTTCAAATGATAATGTTCCAGAATTCTTAAAAGGCATCAACGATATGATTAACAATCCTGGAGCGATTGAAATCCATGACCGGAACACACCAGAAGGAAAAGAGCAGGAAATTGCGATTGAAATCACCAACGAAATCAAGCTTCAAATCGTAGAAATTTTAATGGGACGCATTACGGCGGAAGAGTTTGTAGATATCATGACCAAGAAAGCACAAGACCTGAGAAAGTAAGCAGAAGGAATGCGAGGAATCAGCCCCTTGCATTCCTCTCTTTTTACATCACATCCATAACTAGTTAGAAAGAAGTGATGGACATGGTTCAGTCCAAAAAGCAAAAATATCTATTTTTAGCGTTTTGTTTATTACCTACCTTTATCGTGTTTCTCATTTTCACCCTGTATCCAATGGTCAATGGGGTTTATTTATCTTTTTTTGATTGGTCTGGGACAAGTGCTGTGAAAGATTTCATTGCCTTTGATAACTACAAGCGACTATGGAATGATTCCGTGATTCCAAAGACGATTCTCAACGACTATTTCTTTGTTGTCACAAAAGCGATCGGCATTATGTTGTTGTCCCTCTTCTTCGCGGTTGCGTTGACACAGCTAAAAATTAAAGAGGCTCCTTTTTATCGCATTGTCTTCTTCTTCCCCAACATCATGTCTGTCGTGGTCATCGGGATCCTTTGGCAGTTCATTTATGACCCTGATATGGGACTTGTGAATGGTTTACTAGAGTTAATCGGTTTAGTAGAATGGACAAGACCATGGCTAGGAACAATGGAATGGGCTTTGCCAGCCGTAACGATAGTCGCAATTTGGGCAGGGATTGGATTATTCATGCTGCTTTTAATGGGCGGCATAATGAATGTGCCGAGGAACTTATATGAATCTGCAGAGATTGATGGAGCGAGCGAGTGGCAACAGTTTTGGAGAATCACGGTACCATTGATATGGCCACAAATTAGAACTTCCATCATTTATATTGTCATCACCTCTTTAAATGGCTCCTTCGTACTTGTACAAGTCATGACCAATGGTGGTCCTGGAAATGCTACAGAAGTGATGGGGTCTTACCTTTACCAAAAGGCTTTTGAGGATTTTCAATTTGGTTATGGTGCGACCATCGGTGTACTTATTTTAGTCGTATCATTGGCTACCGTTTTGATTATGCAATTTTTACTTAAACGTGAAAGAGTTGAATATTAGGGAGTGAGAAAATGGCTGCCATCAAATTTTTAGCTAAACTAACCGTTCGAATCCCTCTGCTCATCTGGTCTGTGATTGTGGTATTTCCTATCATTTGGATGTTCCTTGGCGCTTTCAAAACAAATGCAGAAATTTTTCGCTCCCCTTGGTCGTTACCGGAAACATTTAATGTAGGAAACTTTGTCTCAGCATGGACAGATTTTAATATTGGCACGGCATTTATGAACACATTGTTTGTGACCGTGTTAGGGACGGTTTTGTGTTTGATTTTTGCGATTCCCACCTCGTATGCGCTGGACCGCATTCGTTTTAAAGGAAGCGATGTTTTATTAAATCTATACCTTTCTTCCATGATGATTCCCGCCGTTCTCGGTTGGATACCCTTGTTCTTCTTGTTGATGAAGCTCAACATGTTAGACAACCTAGTGGCTTTATCGTTGGTGTATGCAGTTTCCCACATTCCATTTACCATTTTTATTTTAGTGAGCTTTATGGGAACCGTACCACGGGAGCTGGAAGAAGCCGCGTCCATTGATGGGATGAGTCCCTATGGCATTCTATTAAAAATCGTCACTCCTCTTGTAAAGTCGGGGATCATTACAGCTTCCATTTTGAATGCCATTTCATTTTGGAACGAATATTTTATGGCGTTGATTCTTTTACAGACGGATAGTAAAAATACGTTGGGTGTTCAAATGGATTTAATCAGCACCAACGCCCAATATAATAGTGCCTGGGGTGTGTTATTTGCAGGTCTGACTATTGCAGTGATTCCGGTTATTATTTTCTATTCCATGTTCCAGCGGCATATTGTGAAAGGGATGACCGAGGGTGCGGTGAAAGGATAATGGAAGAATCTGTTCTTCCTTAATAGAAGGTTCCTCTGTTTTCTATAAGAAAAACGGAAGAACCTTTTTTTCTAGTTGTTATGAAAAATATCCGTCAAATACACAGATATAGGTGGATTCATTAGTACAAACATACAGGTGTGTACATACTATATGAATGTACTAACTCATGAAAGGGGAAAAGAAAATGTATTGTAAACCTTCTCAGGTTTTACCTGCGATTGTTCATCCAACGAAACAATGTGTTCAGCACACATTCAATAACGTCGTTCAACCTCATATTCACCCAACACATAATACACTCGTTAATCATACTAACGTTCAGAACAAACACTATTTCCCACAAACACAATCCGTACAAAACGTAGTAACTAGCCAAAACTTTAATATGGGTCCAGGACCAGGGCCAAGTGTAGCAGGTGCTTATTCACCGGGCATGGGACCAGGTATGGGAATGGGTCCGGGTATGGGGCCAGGCATGGGAATGGGACCAGGACCAGGTCAAGTTGCTGGAGCCTATTCTCCAGGTATGGGAATGGGTCCGGGACCAGGTCAAGTCGCTGGCGCTATGTCTCCAGGAGCAGGCTATGGTTCCTGTGGCTGTAACAAGAGATAATATACTAATAAGGGAAACTACCTGGTAATGGTAGTTTTCTTTTTTTTTGACATGTTACGTGCAGCTCGATTGCTGTTCTTTATTTGTAGTGGACCGAATGCGACTAGCTGGTTTCGGCCAGTGGGACAGAGGTTCCTGTCCCCTCTGTCCCACTCAGCCTGGGTAGACGATTTGGTTTCTACCTTGGTTTTTCGCCTCATAGAGGAGTTTGTCTGCTTTTTCTACTAGTTGGTCTGGGTATTCACCGTTTTGTTTACAGCTTCCAAAGCTCATGGTTATTGAAAAGGCTTCTCCTTCACAGTAAAAATGATGGTTTGCAACTGCTTGTTTGATTTCGACTAGAAGTTTGTTCACTTTAGTTTGGTCGTCGCTATAAAGAATGAGGGCAAACTCTTCTCCCCCATAGCGGTATACTTTTCCTTGTTTTTTAGGAAGCATGGAGGTCATGATTGCGCCAATTTCCCGCAACACTTTATCACCCGTCACATGCCCATACCTATCATTGATGGATTTGAATTTATCGATATCGGTAAGGACCAAGTAAAAGTCCACATGTTTTTCTAGATCTTTTCGTAAATCTTCTTGAAAGGAGCGGTGATTTAATAGATTCGTGAGATAGTCACGATTGGCAGCTTCCGCTAACACGTTCTTTTCAGAATGATGCTTCCTCTCTCTCGAAACAATAATTCCACCTAAACCACCAATTAGCAACAGAAAGAAAACGTCGCTAAAATAAGGGATGAATCCATTTAAAGTGTACACACCTGAAGCTTGTACGAAATAAATAATCGAGTAAACCAAAATAAAAAGAAAGGCAGCAATTACTCCACCTAGAAATCTCCAGTAGACAGCCACATGCAAAATGATTAAATAGGCCAATGGAAACAGTGGGCTTTCGGTACCGCCTGTTAAAGGAACAAGTGCAGAAAAGGCAATAAAGTCAAACAGGGGTCCACCTTTTGTCATCAGGTTATACATCCTTGACCCTGCCGATGACTTATGTAAATAAAAATCGGAAACACCCATATATAAAATCCCAAAAATCACTAAATATATAAATAGGTTCAATTTTAATTGAACTGGATTTTCAAAATATTGAAGGCTAAAAACAACAATGGACAATACTAAAAAAAACCATCGCAAAGAAGAAAAAATAACTTCAAGTGCATGGTCTGACTGGTAAGCACTTTTTAAGAGCGATCTCATTCTTCCAACACCTTGTTATAAAATTTACACTTTTCTCAATTATATAGTAAAAGGAAGAAAGTGAGGAATATATATGCCAAAAAAGGACTATTAATTTCATTAACCTACCAAGGCTTATACATAATTATAAAGTGTATAACCACAATAAAAATATACCAAATAGAATAGGGGACACCCATGGGAAAGCAACAGACGGAAATGTACGATAAAATACAATCAGTTCAGGACCAATTAACTCAATTACAAATAGATTACTGGTTTCAATACTCTCATTTAGGAACTTGGCAATTTTGGGTCCTTTTACTATTCTTCTTCGTTGGACCCTTAGTGACTCTATATTTTGTAATCGATCGACGTATTATGTTCTTCCTTGGTTTTTATGGATTTAATATTCACGTATGGTTTGGTTATATTGACACCATTGGTAGGAAATATAATTTCTGGGGTTACCCATATGAGCTGATTCCTTTTATTCCTGGTAGTATCGCGTTAGACGCCACTCTGGTCCCAATCTCTTTTATGCTGGTTTACCAGTGGACATTAAAAAACAATAAAAATTATTATCTTTATACTGCAATCTTAGCAGCATTTTTTTCCTTTATTATTAAGCCTATTTTGACCTTACACCACCTATTTGAGTTGCACAGGGGAGTTAATTTTTTTCACCTGTTCCTACTGTATTGTATTATTTTTTTAATTTCGAAAATCATTACAAATATCTTTATTAAATTACATGCAACCGAGCTGACTGAGGAACGAGGGCAAAAAGAGCTTTAATACAAGTAACCATTAGAGGCACAGTCCTTCCCCGCTTATACTATAAAAGGTTAATGGGACGCATGTTCCTGTCTCCTCCATTGGTACCTTTCTAAATTGATGAAACCCTCATCGCTTACATCGACACCTTCAGATTGTAAGGTGGCCACTTGCTCAAAATAGGACGCATCATCTTTAATCACAATCTGTCCTTTAACGTTTACGACACGATGCCAAGGTAGACCATGCTTTTGACTCATGGAATGAAGAATCCGGACTACTTGGCGGGCTGCCCTTCGATTCCCGGCGAGTTCGGCAACCTGCCCATAGGTCATCACTTTCCCATCTGGGATATTTTTGATTATGGTAATTATTCGCTGTGTAAAAGGGGTCATTTTGTTTGCCTCCTCGCTGATTTCTTCTCATTATATATGAAAAAAGTGCTTGTTATTGGATGCGGTTGGGGGGCACTCAGATATTTGCGGTATTTTTGGGGGTTCGTGCGTATTCCAAGATTTCGCGCACATCCCAAGGGTGTTCGGGCGCATTCCGAGGGTGTTCGCGCGCATCCCATGAGTTCGCGCGCATTCCCAAGTGAGTTCACGCGCATTCCGAGAGTGTTCGCGCGCATTCCATGTGAGTTCGCGCGCATTTGCGAGATATTCGCGCGTAAATTAAAAATTTCGCGCGTAAACAATCACCTGAACGCTATTACACCTCGTTTCCAACACACAAATCAATAAAAAAGAGTGCTTCCCCGAAAAATAGCCGGGAAAACACCTTTTAAAGTTAATAAAAACACTAATCTACTAAAATCACACACTAATTTACCCTCTCGCAGGTAAAAGTGGGACAAGGTTCCTGTCCCCTCTGTCCCACCTAGTTCCGATCGAGCAGTGCTTCTCCCGCGATTCCGGGTTTGGTCATTTCGTATGGGTCTAGGATTAGGTCTAGTTCTTCTTCTGTTAGGACGTCATATTGTAAGCATAGTTCTCTGATTGGTTTACCCTTTAGGATGGCTTCACGAGCAATTCGTGATACGACTTCATAGCCTAAGTGAGGGTTTACCGCTGTGATGAGGCCGACGCTTTGTTCGACTTTCTTTTCCAATGCTTCTTTGTTTGCTGTGATTCCGGATAGACAGTAGTCTGTGAAGGCACGGAATGCGTTGTTCATGATGTTAATGGATTGCAGCAAGTTAAAGACTAGGACTGGCTCCATTACATTTAATTCAAACTGACCAGCTTCTGATGCCAAGCAAATGGTTTGATCATTCCCGATTACTTGGAACGCTACCTGGTTGATCATCTCAGGCATAACTGGATTTACTTTACCTGGCATGATGGATGAACCTGGTTGGCGCGCAGGTAAGTTGATTTCATTTAAACCTGCATACGGTCCAGATGCCATCAAGCGTAGGTCATTAGCAACTTTAGACATGTTGATCATACATGTTTTTAATGCACCTGATACCTCTACATAAGCATCCGTGTTTTGCGTTGCATCTACTAGATTTTCAGCATTTTGCAATGGCAATCCAGTGATTTCAGCTAGATGCTCCACTACTTTTACAATATATTTAGGGTTTGCATTGAGGCCAGTTCCGATTGCGGTTGCCCCCATGTTCACCTCAAGTAAATTTTCAATCGTATTTGTAATTCTCTTAATATCTCGGCCAACTACTCTACTATAGGCTTGGAACTCTTGACCAAGTCGGACTGGCACCGCATCTTGTAGATGTGTTCTACCCACTTTAATCACATCGTCGAATTCTTCAGCCTTCTCTTCGAATACTCTATGCATATCCTTCATCGTTTCTAGAAGTTTATGAAGCAAGTTAATGGTTGCAATGTGAATCGCTGTTGGGAACGAGTCATTCGTAGACTGTGCCATATTCACGACAGAGTTTGGGCTTAGGTGGAAGTAGTCTCCCTTGTCCTTCCCCATCAGTTCAAGACCTCTGTTGGCAATCACTTCATTTGTATTCATGTTGATAGACGTTCCCGCTCCACCTTGGATGGGGTCTACAATAAAATGATCATGCCATTTTCCATCTATTATTTCATCTGCAGCTTGGACTACATATTTACCAAGCCCTTCATACAACCGGCTAACATCCATATTGGCTAAAGCAGCAGCCTTTTTCACCATGGCCATTGCGACAATTAAATTCTTGTCAATCTTAAAGCCTGTAATAGGAAAGTTTTCGACTGCTCGAAGCGTTTGAATTCCGTATAAAGCATCCGCTGGAACTTGTTTTTCACCTAGAAAATCTTTTTCTACGCGAATTTTGTCTGTAATCATGATTGTCCTCCCAGGGTTTTTCTGAACCCCAATAGAATTTTATATTTTATAATTTCGTTAGATTGGTTGAAAGCGTTTTCTATACTTTAACAACCACTATAACCATACCAAAAACTTCGCAAACTTAAAAGGGTAGAATCATAGGGACAAGGGGACAGGTTTACTGTCCCACATCTAGCTCTACAAAACTTCAAAAAACCTCCCGTTCATTGTTAACAGATCGGGAGGCAATCACTTAGATTTCTACTTATTTAATTGAGTTTGTTCAACGACATGATGAATCGCTTCAAGCGCATACTCAGGACGTGGCATTTGTAAGCTATGTCCTTTTCGGTCACTAATCTTGTGGAAATGGTTCGTTGAACGGGAAGCTAGCTCCTTCTGCATCTCTGTCCAGTTATCGCCAAAGCCCGGATTGTTCACCACTGCAATCGGTAAGTTACCAAATTGAGGCTTCTCCTTACAATTTTTCAAACAGGAGGCAGCCACTTCAATATGTGCACTAGCCATTTTAAATTCAGCACCTGCAGCCTTCCCTGCAAAAATTTGATAAACCATCTCTTTCCACTGCTTAAATTCAGCTGGGCTAATTTGCTGACGATAATAGGATTTCTCACTCCCAAACATCGGAAGGATTCCCAATACATTGCCCAAGAATCGAGGAACACCAAATGGAGAAAGTCCTCTCAATATCTTCAGCATCACACCTAGAGCAGCAAATCCCTGTTTAAATTTTACATCATCTATCAGAAACTCATGAGTTGAATCTAAAAAGACCAATCCAGCCACTTTATCTGGATATTCCATCGCATACAGGCGGGAAATCAATCCTCCTAATGAGTGTCCTACGAGAACATAAGGTCCCTTAACCTCTAGTTTTTCCAATAAATCGTGTACTTCTTTGACAGTGTGCTCCGGACTTGGATCTGGTCCAGCATCACTTGAACCCATACCAGGACGGTCAAAGGTAATGACCCGATTGGACTTGGACAGCTCATTGATGATATGTCTCCACGAATAAGAGGAATCACCCGCTCCATGAATAATGACCACCGTTTGCCCACCTTCCCCACGATCTGTCACATGAAGACGGTGACCTCCCATATCAACCATCTGACCGAGAATCGGCTTTTCTCTCACCTTCCGACGTGACAGTTGTTCATACATAAACCCCAAAATGGCCAAGATCACAACTAAAATGATAAATTCCATTTCCACACCTATCTCTCTATTTAGTTTTTAATAAAATGGCATGATTATATGTTAATAAAATAGGATAAAATTACTAGTTCAATATTACCATATCATGTGACTGAAATTTTCGGAAGATGGTATGATTTGGTTTACAACTTTAGAATGAGAAAGGTATCTATTCACCTTTTCTAGATTAAATAATTTCACAGAGTGCTATACTGGATAGTAGATTGAAGAAAGAGGTGTCTTCATGAAAGCCTACCAAATTAAGATTGAAATGATAGATTCAAAACCATTAATTTGAAGAAGAGAATGGGACAGGGGGACAGGTTTACTGTCCCACCTGACCTGTAGATGAGCCTGGCCACAACTAAGTCAATACCTAGCAAACCTAGTCATACTTTTTAAGTAGCCAAATATTAAGTTCATTACTAGAAATGGTTGAAAATTTGATATATTTAATATTGTACTAATTAACGAAATGGGGCGATTTGCTAATGAACAACATAACCACATTCAAAATCGAAAAACCAGCTCGCGACGTATTCGAAGCCTTCGTAGATCCTGAAAAAATCGGAAACTTTTGGTTCTCCTCTAGCTCTGAACGATGGGAAGCAGGAAAGACCATCACATTAGAATATGATTTATACAATGCCAAAATCCAAGTGGATATTGTTGAAGTCGAAGAAAATAAGAAAATCGTGTTTGCAGGTGGCCAAGATCACACAGTGACAATCACACTAAATGAGTTGGACGATTCTAGTACCAAAATTCAAATCGTTGAAGAAGGCTTTAATGAAAACGATCCTAACTTCATCCACCAAATCCTAGACAACAAAGAAGGATGGGTTTTTGTCCTAACCTGTCTAAAAGCCTACCTAGAATTTGGAGTAACTGAACTACGAGGTGGATTATTAAAAGGGTAAAGGGACAGGGGGACAGGTTTACTGTCCCACTGCAATTTAACTGGGGTTGGCCACACAGGTTTACGAAATAGAAAAATTTTCACTTGCAATACTGAACAAACCATAGTAAAATTCCAAAAGTGAATCTATCAAACTTAATACTTAACTGTATAACCTCTAGAATATGGCTGGAGGGTCTCTACCAGGAACCTTAAAATCCTGATTACAGAAAATGAGTCAACTCGTTTTTTGTAATCAGGATTTTTTTTGTTTTTTCCAGAATCCTCTTAAAACCTATATATATTTAAACCATCTAGAAAGGACGTAACATAAAATGAATGCAAAAGTTTTTATATTAGCATTATCTACGGTTGCAGTTGGACTCGTTGAGTTAATTGTTGGCGGGATATTACCGACCATTGCCGCGGACCTTGACATCTCCATCAGTACGGCCGGACAACTGATTTCGGTCTTTGCACTTATCTATGCGATTGCTGGGCCGGTTTTGCTCGTGTTAACTAGTAAAATTGAACGGAAGAAATTGTATCTGATTTCCCTTTTCATTTTCTTTATTGGAAATATCGTAACGTATTTCAGTCCCAATTTCGCCATCATGATGATTGCGAGGATATTTACGGCAGCAAGTACAGCCTTAATCGTTGTGCTTTCCCTAACGATTGCGGCCAAAATCGTAGCGCCTACCCACCGTGCCAAGGCATTGGGCCTTATTTATATGGGGATTAGCTCTTCCCTAGTGTTAGGCGTACCTGTTGGAGTCTTGATTTCTGACCACTTTGGATGGCGTGTCCTATTCCTTGGGATTGCCGTATTATCCATCGGTTCCATGGTGCTGATTTCCGTATTTTTGGAGCGCATTCCAGGAGAACAAACGATGCCTCTGTCCAAACAAATCAAGGCCATTGGTAGCGCGAAAATCGGAAGTGCCCATCTGGCTACCATGTTCATGCTAGCTGGACATTACACATTATACGCTTATTTCACGCCGTTTTTAGAAAACGATCTTCATTTAAATCCAACTTGGGTAAGTATTTGCTATTTCGTCTTTGGGATTGCAGCCGTAGCTGGCGGAGCTTTTGGTGGAACGCTTTCCGATTGGATTGGTCCGCGTAAAAGTATCGTCATCGTTATCAGTGCCTTTGCCATTGTTCTAGGCTTGCTTCCGCTCGCGACTTCATCCCTTGTTGTATTTATTCCGGTTATGATGATTTGGGCAGCCTTAAGCTGGAGTCTTGCTCCACCACAGCAAAGCTATTTAATTCAAACCGATCCCGCTACTTCGGATATTCAGCAAAGCTTCAACAATTCCGCCCTGCAAATTGGAATTTCGCTTGGATCCGGAATTGGCGGCGTTGTATTAAACCACACAGATACGGTCACCAACACGGCTTACGTTGGAAGTTTCGTTGTTGTGATTTCTTTATTATGTGCCGTCTTCTCATTGACAAGACCAGCTATTACAAGAGAGAACAATTTAGTTCGCACTTCTAATCAGCGTGCTGAAGCTTAATATAGTGCAAATAGGTGCCTGCCGCAGTTACATTCACTATAATGTGCTGTGGCTGGCCACTTAATATAAAAAAGCGCCTCCCGCCAGTACAATCTCATACTCAGCTAAGGCACCAACTTTTAAAACTCATTATATTTCCTAAACCGATTCGGCCGCCTTTTCTTCTTCAAGTATTTCTCACTAATAATTAAAACTTTCCCATTCTCAGCCGTACTATATTTCCGATTCACCAATTTATATTTCTCAAATGCAAAGTGCCCCAAAATATAAATCGGTAAAATCGTAAACAAGAGAATCACCATCTGGAACACCCAATCTAATTCTCTCCCCAACACATACCTAGTCACGACAGCATATGCCGCAAAAGCCACCATTAAAATAAAGAGCACATTACATATATGAAATATAAAAACACCCTTCTTTTCACGAAACAACCGCTCTAATTCAGACTTGATCAAAAGTGTATTCAGAACAGATACCACAATTACAAATAGACAAATTAAGAATGTAAGCATTTCTCCGTCCCCTCACTCCCGTATTTATCCCCATTATAATCCAGATAGTTCTAAAATCAATGAAAGTAACTGCTTAAAGGTAGCCTAAAACCCAGGATCAGTTCCTAAAATTTCTCATATTTCTCATTGCCTCTTCAAATTCTTCTCTAATCCCACCATCATCTGGCTCTGCTTTATCCCAGTTGTGTCCCGCCCAAAAATCTAGATTCTTAATTAAATAATCAAATTCCATCCTCCGGTTTTCGATGATTAGTGTAAAAACATAGGCTAAGCGATTCACCATATACTTGTTTAATGTTTTCATGTCAGAATCAGAAAGTTGACTGTCAGGGTCTGCATGCATATCCTCAACGGGACCATTGCGAAAAGCAAAGTGTGTAATAGCTTTCGAAATCATGTCGATATTGTCTTCTACAAGAATCTTTTCTTTAACTAGCCTATTTACTTCCGCTGCTTCTGTTTGATTCGCAAGGTAATCATCAATCATGGCATTTCTTATAGATATTCCCATTTTCCTACGCAGATAGGTTACTTTTGATTTTTTTACATTAAAAAGATCTGCAATCATAAAATCGGTTTTATTTTCCTCAATATACAGCTTTCTTAAATCATCAGAGGACAGTTCTTCAATTTTAAGTTCCTCGCCATTGTCCTTTTTTTTAGTTAAAACTTCAAATAGCCCCATGGAAACCCCTCCTACATTAGATAGCCTTAATTGTTAATATGTGTTTACCTTTGAATCTTAAGTCATCCTTATAGAAAAAGGTGCCTACCCCAAGGACGTTAAAATCAAAGGGACAGGCACCAAAATTTCACTACTATATTCTATTTTATCCAGAGATGGTGTGCTTTCTTATTCGGAAGCTAGGACCGAGTTCGTTTAATGCGATTGCTATGATTATAATAGCCGTCCCTACCCACTGAAGAGGCGTTACCGCTTCGGACAAGATAATACTAGCAGATAGGATTGCTATTGGAAGCTCAACTGAAGTTAATATATTGGCGACTCCCCCCGATACGAGAGGTGCCCCTACCGCATAAAATAACGGCGGAAGGACTGCTCCAAATATTGAAACGCCAGCCGCAGTTGCTAACAGGTTTTCCTCTAGCGGGAGAACAGCTGGCAGGTCACGTATGAATAGAATCAGGATTAAAATAGTGGACCCTGTAACCATGATAGAGCTTCGAGCCAATGGATCCACGTTAACAGCTACCTTTCCACTGAAAAAAATAAATCCCGCATAAGTGAAAGCGGATAGAACTCCATAAACAAAACCTTTAAAAGGAAGTTGTTGCATGTTTCCATTTATGATATTAGAAGCCAAGAAGACTCCAATTAGAATGAAAATAATCGACAAAACGGTAATAGGAGCAGGTTTCATTTTACTAAAAATCCACTCTAAAATGATTCCAATCCAAACAAACTGAAACATTAAAATGATCGCCAATGAAGCAGGAAGATATTGCATCGAACCATAATAAAAAACACTCGTTAATCCAATAAAACAACCGGTCATCATGATGGGGAGTACATTTTTCTTAGTAATCCCTTTGAAACTAGTACGTTTATAAAGGGTGAAAGACCATAATAATAGAAATGAAATAAGCATTTGAACAATATTAATTTGTCCAAGTGAATAGCCGTAGCTAAATCCCATTTTTGCAAATACCGGTGTAAACCCAAAGCATGCTGCACCTAACAGTACAAAAAAGATGCCTTTGTTTAATTTCATAGTCTGACCCCCTTGATGCCGCAATATAACCCTACTATAATATCATATTTTAGGAGAAAATTGGCCGCGCGAACATCGGGAGGAAGGGTTTACCAAAACTTATGATTCCTCTCCCTCATTGTTTAAATACCGAGAAACAACATATCCCACCGCTTTGGCTGCGACAAGGATTGCATCTTCATCAATATCAAATTTAGGGTGATGATTGAAATACGGTTCTGTTACTCCCTTTGGCGTACATCCAATGTAAAAGTAAGTACCCGGAACCATTTCCAAATAGTACGCAAAGTCATCCGATGGTGCCATTTTAGGAAATTCTGCTACTTCTTTAATATCTTGATCCTCCACCTGTTTTAAAGTGTCGGCTACAAATGAAGTCAATTCGGGATCATTATACAACGGAGGATAATCAGGTTCATACGTTAGTTCACATGTGACACCAAATTGGACTTCAATCCCTTTCACGATTCGGTGAATTTCTTTATTAATGACTTCCTTCGTTTCGTTATTGGAATACCGAATATCTCCTTCAATTTCAATACTATCTTTGATTACATTAAAACTCCCTTTACCATCAAAGGATCCAATCGTCACAACCCCCGCATTCAACGGATTCACTCTGCGACTCACAATCGTTTGGACCGCTGTGACAAAATAGGCACCTGCCACAATCGCATCGTTCGCCTTATGTGGAGAAGAACCATGCCCACCACTTGCCTGTAACTTCAGCTTAAAATAGGCACGGCCATTAAAGGAATATCCACTATGATAGCCAACGGTCCCAGCTGGAGCCATCGGTAAAACATGGATACCAAAAATAGCATCCACATCATCCAAATACCCTTCTTCAACGATGCTCTTTGCCCCACCTGGTGGCACCTCTTCGGCATGTTGATGAATAATTTTTACGGTACCATGGATTTCGTCTTTTAGTTGAATCAGACAATCCGCTAAAACAAGTAGATAAGCCGTATGAGCATCATGTCCACACGCATGCATAACCCCTTCATTTTTCGACTTAAAAGGAACGTCCAACTCTTCTTTAATCGGAAGTGCATCAAAATCAGCCCGAAGTGCGACTGTTTTACCGGGTTTGCCACCTTTGATCGTCACAACTATTCCATAACCATTCCCCACATTCGTAACGACATCCACATCTTTTCCTTTGTAAAAATCAGCAATATAAGCTGCTGTTTCTTCCTCTTGAAAAGATAGTTCAGGATGTTCATGTAAATAACGGCGGATTTCAATCATCTCACGTTCTCGTTCTACCAACATTTTCATCAATTGTTCTTTCATAGAGATAATCTCCTTTTTTTAGAAAAAGGTGCCTGCCCCCTAGTATCGTATCAGGGGGCAGGCACCAAAATCTGAATCCTACTGCACTTTTTCAGGCTGTTTTTTCCGAGGCTTCGGTTTTAAATACAACCCAAGTTCTTTTTTCTCTTTCGTTAACGATTTAAACATCGATACCATCATCAGAACCATGATAATCGAAAACGGAAAGGCCGCGGCAATCAGCGCATTTTGGAGCGCTTGTAATCCTCCACTGTACAATAAGACTAATGCAACAGCAGATTGTGCAACTCCCCATGTCATCTTGACAGAATTCGCTGGTGTCAAAGATCCGTTCGTTGTTTGCATACCCAGAACAAATGTAGCCGAATCCGCAGATGTTATAAAGAAGGTACCGATTAGTGTAATGGCTACAATTGATAAAACTGTAGACCAGGAGGTTTCATTAAAAATAGCAAACAAGACTTCTTCCGTTGCCAGTTGCGAGAGATCAGCAGGAACTAGCTTCTGAACCTCAATAGCAGATGTACCAAAGACGGCAAACCAGAAAAAGCTTACTAAGGCTGGGAGTAATAAAACTCCAATCATAAATTCACGGATTGTTCTACCTCTAGATACACGGGCAATAAAGATTCCGACGAATGGTGACCATGAAATCCACCATGCCCAATAGAAAATCGTCCAATCGTTAATCCAAGAACGGTGCTCCTCATTAAAAGGTGCAATCCGGAAACTCATTCGAATAATATTTTGAATATAGCCACCGATTGAATCCGTAAAGATGTTAAGAATTAAAATCGTCGGTCCTACTACAAACATTAAGACCACCAAAGCAATGGCTAAAAACATGTTGACATTACTTAAAATTTTGATTCCTTTTCCTAGTCCGGACCAAGCAGAGATCATAAATAATACCGTCACGACAACCACAATCATCAATTGAACCATGAAATTATTAGGGATTCCAAATAAATAGGATAGCCCTCCGTTAATCTGCGTGGCACCAAAACCTAATGTGGTGGCAACTCCAATCACCGTTGCAAATACAGCTAATACATCAACAAGTGTGCCCAGTGGCCCTTCCATTCTTTCCTTTCCTAATACAGGTTTTAACGTTGCGGAAATAAGTCCAGGCTCTCCTTTTCTGAAATTGAAATAGGCTAGCGCGAGTGCCACAATGGCATAAATTCCCCAGGCATGAATCCCCCAGTGAAAAAAGGTATACCTCATGGCTTCTTTATACGCCTCATCTGTTCCACCCTCAGCTAACGGAGGATTCATAAAATGAGAAAGCGGTTCTGCTGCTCCCCAAAATACAAGGCCAATCCCCATTCCAGCACTGAATAACATGGCAAACCAAGTAGCTTTAGAAAACTCAGGTTTTTCATCAGGTTTTCCTAACTTAATGGCCCCAACTGGACTGAAAATAAGAAAAACACAAAAAATCACAATAACCGTCACGATAATGAGGTAATACCATCCGAAGGCGGACGTAATAAAGGTTTGTACATTACTCGTTGCAGCTTCAAAACTGTCTGGTGCCGCAACACCAAATATGACAGCTGCGAGAACAATCGCAACTGAAATCCAAAAAACATTAGAAATAGCTTTCATAGTATGTTCCTCTCTCTTTGATAATTCCACTTATAATTGCTACTTATAAGTTTTCCCGTTCTTTACTTATTATGAATCAATTTCATAACTTTCTATTTTTCATAGAAAGACCTACTGAACGTAGGGACCCTAAAATAAATGATTTGATCATTTATGTAATTGATTCATATAGGTAAATGGCCTTTAAAAATGGCCATTTTTTAACCTTAGCAGATTTCGCCAATTTTCGCCAATGAAGAGACTATGCGGAGAATGTATAGAGCCATCTACCTTTGGGAGTTACCTTGGGTAAAAAAAAATTTTGTAAACTTGTCTGAATTCGCACATTTGACATGATAATGTACCTATATAGTAGACACTTTTAGAAGTCCGCACACTTGTTACATGTTAAAGTTAGTAATGGGGAGGCGGAAAAAATGGGACAAAAAAAGTATTCGT